>JAZNLM010000136.1:0-7377 GCA_045579105.1 Candidatus Flemingiibacterium sp. | reverse complement strand
GCAAATCTGTGATTTGCGGCAGAATGTTAGGTTGTAAGGGATTTATAATAACCCGTAATACATTTTTTGGAGTAGTTAAATGAACAGATTTTTAAAGACAGTATCGCTTATTATGGCGCTGCTGATAGGCACCGTGCTTTTCGTCGGCTGCCGCAACGAAAAAGAGATTGCAGAGAAGCTTGAGCTTGTTTTTGAGGCATCTGAAAAGGCAATAACCGATGAAAGCGGAGAGATACTTATTTATAAGACTGTAAAGCTTGATAAAGATATTGCGGATGTTCTTGTAAACACATCGGAAGATACCTTCGTTCAGTTTAGAAATAATATCGACGAGCCTGATTTTGACTTAACACGTGATTATTCGGAGAGCGGCGCAGAGAAGTCGACTCAGTATAAGTTCAGCAAAGAGGGCGACCTTATGGTAGAAACGTTTGACGGCATGGGCGCTTATGCAGAAGTTGCTCCCGACATTTTTGAGGAGTTTAGGCTTACCTTCACTGCCCAAGATGTTGACTATATTGAGATTACCACAAAGGAAAAGGGCTTCAAGGAATATAAATTCTATATGGGCAAGTCCTATGTAAACACTTTTGACAGCGAGGCAGACGATCTTAAGAAAGACTGCACGGATATCGTGTACGGTTATTATGTTGATAACTATAAGAATCTCTCAAACGTTCTTCGAGAGTATGTCTACACTGTAACTTACAACGGAGAATCTCAAACGCTCATTGAGTTTATTGATGCCAAGATTGATTAACGATTTTTGCAGCGGGGGTTTTACCGCCGCTGATTTTTTTTGAAAAGTGTATAAACGCCGATGCGTCGGATAATAATATTACCAAACCGACAGTATGTCACAAATAAAGCTTAAAACTTGAAAGGTTGGTAATATTACATGGAGAAGAAAACATCAAAAAAATCCATTGACAAACTCATCTATTCCCTTATGGCGGCTATGCTTGCTCTGGTCGTTATCGTTTCTGTTTTTACGGTATCGTTCAGACGGAACGAAAGTGTTGACACCTCGCGCGATACCTCAATGACAGACACGAAAGATACGTCAAAAAATTCGTCCGACACCTCGGCGCATATCAATGACGTCAAAGATACAAGCGCTACAAAAGACAGCGAACCCACCCCGTCCGACACTACGGACAAGACAACATTGGCAGATACTGATAATACCCCCACTGCAGGAGAGGTGCGTTACTTTGTGATGCCCGTTGTCGGTTCTGTTTCAAAGGAATTCGAAATTGATGTTCCAACGTATTCGCTCACGATGAACGATTACCGCGCTCATACTGGAGTTGACGTAAGTGCGGCACTTGGCAGTGAAGTAATCGCGGCATCAGCAGGTACGGTTTGCAAGATATGGACGGATCCGCTTATGGGCAGATGCGTTACAATCGACCACGGTGAGGGTATTTACACGTCGTATATGAACCTTGCGGACGAGCTTGACGGCGCACTTGAGGTCGGTGCAAAGGTGTCGATGGGACAGGTCCTTGGTGCTGTTGGAGAGAGTGCAATGATTGAAATTGCGGAAGAACCGCACTTGCATCTTGAAATGAAGGTGAATGGTAAATACGTCGATCCTCTTGAATATATGGGCGTTTCCTCGGAACAGGATCTCGAATATGAGGGCTGATCGGTAAAGAATAATTGGGCGCATACATTGCCGTATCACAGCAGTGTGTGTGCCCTTCAGTTATTTTTACAAATCAGAAGAAATTTTCATGAGTTCACAATTACCTAATAATTTGGGTTTATAATTACATTATAACAGTCTTTAAAGGAGATTTGTATGACCACACGAAAACATAAAATTAAAGATATGGTCTATGAGAGTGGACTTGTGATATTCGGTTCAGTTATGTTCGCACTGGCGATGAATATGTTTTTGCTTCCCGCGAATATTATTCTCGGCGGTATGACGGGTATTTCTACCGTACTTAATATTTTATTTAACACGCCCGTCGGTCTTATGATAATGGTCTTGAATATACCGCTGTTCATTGCTAATTCCTGCTTTTTTGGCCTTGGCTTCCTTCGACGTACACTTATTGGAGTTGTGGCGACGTCCGTAGCAACGGACGTGCTCACGTTTTTCCCGGTGACTACAGAAGATCCACTGCTTTGTGCGATACTTGGCGGCATTGCGATGGGTGCGGGTGTTGGCGTTATGATGACGCGTGGATATACTACTGGCGGAACGGATCTCATAGCCTGCCTTTTGAGAATAAAGTTTAAAAACGTGTCAATGGGTACGGTGATTATGATTATAGATATCATCATTATCGTAGGCGCGGCATTTATAACGGGTGATTTCAGAAGTATTTTTTATTCGGTGATATGTGCATTTTCCGCAGGACGTGTGCTTGATATGATGATTTCGGGTTCGCGCCGCGCAGGTCAGGCATTTATTGTTACCGACAAGCCCGATGAGATAGTGAAGCTCATTTTCGAGCGTCTTGACCGCGGTGTTACTGTTCTTGAGGGTACTGGCGCGTACACTGGCGAGGCAAAGAAGGTAGTTATGTGCGTACTTGGTCGTGGACAGGTATTTATGCTGAAAAAGCTCGTTGCAGAGTGCGATGAGCGCGCATTCGTCGTTATTTCTGATGTTTCGGAAGTTACGGGAGAGGGATTTCACAATCACGCTGTAGGCGAGACGGGTAAGTAAAATCGCTGCTTAAGTTGACAATTTTAATGTAATATATAAGGAGAAAAAACAATGGTACAGATCAAAATGGCAGACGGCGGAATTATTAAGCTTAAGCTTCGCTCAGACGTTGCGCCTATTACGGTTGCAAACTTTGAAAAGCTTGTTAGCGAAGGCTTTTACAACGGCCTTATTTTCCACCGCGTTATCGCAGGTTTTATGGTGCAGGGCGGAGATCCGACAGGCACGGGTATGGGCGGTTCTCCCGACACAATAAAGGGTGAATTCGCATCTAACGGTGTAAAAAATAGTTTAAGCCATAAGCGCGGTACTATTTCAATGGCACGGACACAGATTCCGAACAGCGCAAGCTCGCAGTTCTTTATCTGCCACGCAGATGCAACCTTCCTCGACGGTGACTACGCCGCATTCGGTACTGTTGTTGATGGTATCGAGGTTGTTGACCGTATTGCCGGTGTTGACACCGATATGCGCGACAAGCCGATTCGTGATGTCGTAATGGAAGAGGTTACTCTCATTCCCGACGAGGAATAATTAAACAGCACCGTGCTTTGCGCGGTGCTGTTTTTCTGTGTGTGGTTACTGCATAACAAAAAAGATGTTGACATATGCCAACATCTTTTTAAATTACTGCGCTTTCTTAAGCTCAGTATCGAGCCAGATGAGTCCGTATTCAAACGCTTCGTGAAGACCGTTCTTCATACCGAATTTTACAACCTTCTTGTCGTCTGTACTTTGAATCTGGACAAGAACCTGATCGGGAAGTTCCTTATCTCCAACCTTTTTCGTTGACATTATGCCGAGAAAAAGTACGTATTTATCGTCCATATCGCCATAACAAAGCTGATTTCCCTCACGAACGAGGGGCTTGCCGCGAAACATTATATATTTATCATTACCGATTGTATTCATCGTAAAACCTCCATAGAATGTTTATAGTTATATTCATTCTATCATATTTTTTCATTTAATTATACAAACAAATTGTAAATAATATTGTAAAACGAAAAAATATATGACCTTAAGGAAATTTATAGCATATGCGCCTTTTTCATTGACAAACATTACTTTTTGGGGTATAATATATTAGGTAAAAACAAATGATGTGAGGTTTTACATATTATGTTTAAAAATAAGCTTGTTTTAACTGTTCTGATAGCCACTCTTCTGTTGTCGGCAACTCTTTTTGGTTCCTGCGACGACACACAAAAGGACGATCCATTCACTGTTGATACAATCACTCCGCCAGATGTTAATGATGCCACAGATACAACTGAGGCTGTGGAAGATACCACCGAGCCGCCCGCTGTTGATCCTGTTATAGTTGAGCCGGATATTATAAATCCCCTTACGGGACTTGAAGCAGACGTTGACTATGAGCTTCGCCGGCCTATTGCTATTATGATAAATAACATCAAAGTCGCAACACCTCAGGAAGGTATTTCATACGCGGATGTAATGTATGAGTGCATCGTTGAAGGCAGACAGACGCGCCTTATGATGCTTGTTTCCGATTATGAGATCCTTCCTACAGTCGGTTCTGTGCGTTCTTCGCGCGAATATTACCTCGACTTTGCCGCTAACCATAACGCAATATATATGCACGCGGGCGGAAGCGATCAGGCTTATAGTGAAATATGGTCTCGCTACGTTAACAACCTCGACGGCGTTAACGACAACGGCGTTTCCTATAGATGCTTCTGGCGCGACACTTGGCGCATGAACAATATGGGCTATGAGCACAGCCTTATGACGTCGGGCGAAAAGATTGCTGCGGGAATTGCTTATAAAAAATATAATACAACACTCGCGAATGGCTTTGACAGTCCGCTTGATTTCGTTTCGTACGACACTGTACACATACCCGAGGGCGGTTCTGCTACATATCTGCGCGTTGCATATTCCAACGCGCACAAGCCGTATTTCGAGTATAATGAGGGCGATAATCTATACTACCGTTGGCAGTTTCTCGGGGACAAGCATATTGACAATGGCAACAAAAAGCAGCTTGCTTTTACCAATATAATCTTACTCTATTGCCCGACTTATAACACGGGCGACAGTAAAGGCCATATGAACGTGACCACCACCGGTGAGGGCGAGGGTTACTACTTTACTATGGGTAAATATGAAAAAATCACTTGGAAAAAGGCAGGGAAGGATACTCCCGTTAAACTTTATAACGAAGCAGGCGGTGAGCTTCTTATCAACCGCGGAAAGACCTTCTTCCAGATCTGCACTGACGATATGAAGCCCACCACCGAAATAAGATAATTTATAACACCAATCTATCTATCCGACGCAAAATTAAAAATATTGCAGGCTAACACTTACCGCTAAACGGTCTTTAGGGTGTCGGAACGGGTGACGAAGAGGTCCCCAACTATCGGGAGCGTAGATTTCAGATTAGCCGAACACTCTGTGAGCGAGAGCGTTAAGTGGAGTTTTTGCGGAGTTTTTTCAAAAAGCGACCGTTTCCCCTACTTATCCCTAGACTGCAATCTCTCTCGTACCACAAGCCGCTTCAGAGCTTTCGCATTAAACGGAATTAGCGGGTAGAGATAGTTTCGTTTGCCGTTTGCGGTTTTGTTTGTGGCCACGAGGGTGACTATTATCACAAGACCGAAGATATATCCGATAAGACCGCCGATAGCTGTTGATGTTAAGAGGATTATGCGCATAAATTTCATCGCGTAACCGAGCTCATAGCTTGACTGCGAGAAGTTTGCGATTGCCGCGAATGCCATATAAACGATTACTTCCGGCACGAACCACCCTATCTGCACGGCGAAATCTCCGAGTATAAGACCTCCCACAACGCCGAAAGTGTTGTTGAGTGAGCTTGGAGTATTCATTGACGCCAGCTTCATTCCGTCAAGCGCCGCTTCGACGAGATATAGCTGCAGTAGTATTGGCAAATTACATTCCGTGTCAACCGTTATGAACGACAACCATTCGGGTATCCACGCTTCGTGAGAGATGAACAGATACCACGTTGGCGTGAGAAGCAGAGCCAGCGTGAAAACAACGTAACGAAGCAGACGCATATATGAGCCTGTGAGGGGCGGAAAATAATAGTCATTTGATTCCTGCATGAAGTCTAGAAGGCAGGTCGGCAGTATCATAGCCTCGGGCGATGTGTCGACTAAAATTATAACGCTTCCTTCAAGTAGATGAGCCGCGGCGGCATCAGGCCGCTCGGTGTAGCGGAATTTTGGAAACGGATCATACCAACCGCGCGCTATAAGACATTCCGCAAGGCTTTGCTGACCGAGTGTGAGCGAGTCAACCTTTATTTTCTTTAACTTTTCCATAAGCTCGCCTACGTATTTGCTGTCTGCCTTGCCCTCAATGTATGACACAACTATGTCACACCCCGAAACGTCCCCGATTTTAAGTGCTTCGAAACGCAGACTTGTGTCGCGGATACGGCGACGGAGCAGAGTCGTGTTCTGCTTTATCGTTTCGGTGAAGCTGTCGTGTGCGCCTCGGAGAACGCGGTCGTTTTCCGACTGACCAACACTTCGCATCGGGTACATGCGAGTATCAATGGTGATACCGACCTCGTTTATACCGTCTATGATTATGCCCATTGTGCCGCACATAACGGAGTATACGAAGGCATCTACGTCGCGCTGTACAGTCGCTTCTGTATGCGGCAGATATTTTGCGGCGAATTCCTCGGCATCGCTGACGCACTCAAGCGTGTCAAGCTCGGCAAGATATATGAAAAGCCTATCCATAACGGCGGTGTTTGCAAAGCCGTCCACAAAATAAAATCTTGCGCGTCTGTTTGCGATAACGCGTTCACGGCCGACGAAATCGTAGTTTATTCCAACGCCAAATATGCGGTCAAGATATGAGGCATTTTCTTCATATGTTTTTTTAAAGCTTTGGGGCATTTGTAGCTCTCCTGTGGTAGTGATTATACCTACATTATCCCCAAATGCGCCAATTGTTTACATACCAAAATACTCCAAAATTCCGTTGTATATCCCGAGTGCGAACAGATCAGGCTGCTCGCTCATAAGATCCGCGTCGTTTGGGTTTGTTATATATCCCATTTCAATGAGCGCCGCGGGCATCGCGGTACGTCTTAAAACATACAGAGAGGGGCGCGCGAAAACACCCCGATTGTTAAGTCCCGTAATCAGCGAAAGCTCGCTTACAACATCCTCAGCAAGACGAAAACCATTACTGTCGACGCGGTAGGAAAAGCCTTCAACGCCCGTTCCTGACGGGTTTGTAAAAGCGTTTGTATGCAGACTCAAAAAGATGTCCGCACCCCACTCGTTTGCTTCGCGCACACGCTCGGCGAGGCTTGAGGCGTTTGATGTACCGACTTGCTCGGTGGGGGAGTTTCGTGAGGTGCGTGCTTCAAAGTTCGGGTTATTATTGAGAAGTCCTGATAAAATCGTACCGATTTCGTATGTAATGTCCTGCTCGCGAAGACCGTTTCCCTCCGCACCTGCGTTGGGATTGACGGGATTGTGACCTTGATCTATAAAAACTTTTGGCATAATAAACCTCCATAGCGTAGTTAATACAGTATATTCATAAATATTTTAGAGAGTGATTATGAAAGAGATAAAACGTATACTCAGCTTTACGCGCCGTGCAGTCGACGATTACGAAATGATCGAGGACGGCGATAGAATAGGCGTTGGAATATCGGGCGGCAAGGATTCGCT
>JAZNLM010000135.1:0-2523 GCA_045579105.1 Candidatus Flemingiibacterium sp. | reverse complement strand
AAGTAGAAGAACAGACCGAGGCCGAGCATCCCAAGGTAAACGAGAACGTATTTTATTACTTCACCGAGTACGGGGAATACAACCGGTGTGCCTGCGCGCTCGCTCCTTCTGTGCATATACACCGCGTACGCGATAATGAGCATTACCGCGGAAATGAAAAGGAACACGCCTGCTTCAAAGAAGCTAAGGGGGTTATTGTTGAGTATAAGTCGAAGCGCGGGAGACGTTCTCTCGAAGAACGGTGAAGCGGCGTAAAACTCGAACCACATACTCTCGTTGAAGATAGCGATAAAGCCGAGGGTTGCGAGATATACCGCGGGGATAATGAACGTTGCGATACATGTGAGGGTGAGCTGTACTGCCGTGAGGCCGCTTATCATACCGATAAGCGTGGAGAGTGAGAAAAACATTATACAGTATATAATAGCTTCCGCGCTCATTATGAGAAGCTCGACGGCAAGCAGCTCGCTCATAAGGTGGTTGGTCGCAAATATGATGACCGTTATCAGTATATTGACAAGATACGGTATCACGACAGCAACCGCGCTGACAGCAAGCTGTGTTAGGAAGAGCTGGCCGCGTTTAACGGGAAGGCTGTGGTAAAAGTCGATTGACACCTTGTTTTTGAGGTACGCGAAACGCGAACAGGACGTTACCACGCCGAACACCGAGAGGGCGATGATAACAAAATAGCGAATCGTTGCAATCCAGCTTGCGGGAAACATATTTTTTAATCTGTCAATATCAGTCGCATCAAGCGGAGCGCGGTCGGAAATAGTCATCATTACGGGAACGGGGAGAATGAAGAAAAGGACTATTCCGAAAAGAAGCGCGGTCGTCCAGAAACGGCGGGCACTTAAATTAAAGAACGCCGAAAAGCCCGCGCGGTTTTTATTAGTAGTCGAGCTTTGAGAAGTCATAGCCTTTATCCTCCATTTCAGTTATGAATATTTCCTCGAGCGTAAGCGGTACACTTTCGAAGAAGGTCGGGTTTAATTTTTCGATTGCGGCGTTTATCTCGTTAAGGTTGCCGCGCGCGATAAAGGAAACTATGCTGCCGCGCTTTTGATATCCGAGTATTTTAAGACCTGCGAGCATACTTGCGTCAAAGCCTTCGTTAAATACAGCCTGAACCTTGTGAAACTCCGATTTCATATCGTCAAGCTCACGCACGAAAAGAAGGTCGCCCTTATGTAAAAGTCCGACGGTGTCGCAGATATCTTCCATTTCGCGAAGGTTGTGCGAGGCGATTATCGTGGTCATGCCGTTTTCGATAGACTCTTCCGCGAGAATACGCTTTACAAGCTGACGTACAACGGGGTCAAGACCGTCGAAGGTTTCGTCGCAGAGCAGATATTTCGGCTTTGCGGAAACGCCGAGCATTACGGACGCCTGCTTTTTCATGCCTTTTGAGAAGGTGTTTATCTTACGGTCGCAGTCGAGTGTGAAAATCGACTGAAGCTTCTTGAATGTTTCGTCGGAAAAGCCCGTGTAAACGGTTTTGTAGAGCGCGCGCATATCGTTTATGGTGCAGTGGGGAAGGAAGAATTGTTCGTCGGAAAGATAGATGATATCTTGCTTGACAAGCTCGTTTTCCCACACGGGAAGCGAGTCGTAAGAGATTTCGCCTGCTTCGGGTTTTATAACTCCGCAAAGTATGCGAAGAAGCGTGGACTTACCCGAGCCGTTTGAACCGATAAGTCCGAATATTGAGCCGTTTTTAACGGTGGCGGTGACGTTCTCAAGCGAGCGTACTTTACCGTAGCTCATACTTACGTTTGTTATTTCAATCATTGCTGTTCCTCCAGATTTTATCGGCAAGACCGACGATATCCGCCTTGTCTGTGCCAAGCTGTTTTGCTCTAAGTAGAGCATTTTCTATCTCGGAAAGAATAGCCTCACGCTCAAGCGCGCGAAGGCGTTCGACGTCGTTAGTCACAAAACTGCCGCGACCCTGTACTGAATATATAATGCCGCCGCGTTCAAGCTCGGCGTATGCCTTGCTTATTGTGTTGGGGTTTATCGCAAGCTCAACCGCTAGCGTACGTACGCCGGGCAGCTGCTCGTCGGGCTTCAGTATGCCGCGGAGCACGAGACTTTTGATGTTATCCGTTAGTTGCTCATATATCGGCTTGCGGTCCCTTGTGTCAACGCTTATGACACTCATGCACTGACCTCCTCTATGGTGTACTTGGTGTACTATGCGTATTAGTACACTTAAATTATAGCATGGCAGTAATAATTTGTCAAGAGGTTTTTTTATAAAAACTGTTTGTATGAGCAAATGTGTAAATCTGTATGTAGAAAACGTGAAGTAAATACATGCGCAAATCCCCATTTGGTGTTGACAAAAACGCCAGGGGGATTTATAATATATATGGTGGGTTTTACATTATAACGCGGGGTTTTGATAGTATAACTAAAACCAAATGGCAAAATTGTGTATATTGTTCAAATTCATCATTATATGTTCCGCGCTGAATACAAACTTTGGCATATTGGATATTTACTAAAATCTCGAAA
>JAZNLM010000134.1:0-6954 GCA_045579105.1 Candidatus Flemingiibacterium sp. | reverse complement strand
AACGCAAGGTAAAGCACCGTACCTTGTTTGGTAGGGAGATTCCAAAGGGGCTCACCTTTTGCAACCTGCAATGCAAGGAGCAAGACCATCCAGGATTTCCCGACCTTAGGTGCGCCGCCGAGCATAGAGATGCCTTCGGGGAGCAGTGTTTCCACGCAGAAATTGCGCTTGGGCAATCTTGCGTCCATGAGTGTTTCGCCGTCTATTACATTAAGTTTTTTTGTTATTTGTAGATTCATTGTTATCCTCCAGTTGTTTTTTTGTTTTGACTTTTACCTAGGTGTGTGATATAATAAACCAAAAAATTATGCTTGAAAATGAACTAGCAAACTTTTGATTTTTTCACAAAGATTGATTATAGACGGGGAAAAGAAAATGGGGAAACTGTATGGTTTGTATATAAAATTATCAAGGGACGGTAAAATAAAAAGAACCCTTTCCGCGGTTAAGAGAAAGGGAAAATTGAAGGATACGACGATTGCCGAAGAGCTTATGTCGTTTATGAGGTTGGATTTGAACGAATTTTCCGAGGTTGTGAATTCGTTAGATGCAATAAGCGAAAGCATTGAGATTCAAACGGAAGATGGTTACGAAGAAGTGGACATGGATAAGTTTACGGAGCTTTTGCAAAAGGTAAACGATTATATTCAGGTCTATGAGAAAAAAGATATTTTACACGGAACTTTGTTTCGCACGATGATGGAAGATGCTGTACCCGTTGACGACGGCAGCGCGTGGTTTGTTTATGAATCCAAGCACAGAATGATTACGAAGATGGACGATATTCTCCGCGTACAATATTATATGGGACTGGCTTTGCAAAGATTATGCGAGAAGAAGCCTTTGAATATGAAAAAAGATTTCCCTATGCTGCAAGGTGTGGAGTGTATTCAGATTCTCGATATGGGAGAAAAGCTGTCGGAACAATATTATTTCCGTTCGATTTGTAATTACTATGCGTATCTGTTTTTAAGATTTTTAAACAAGAAGCCGTTGGTTGCAAGATGTCACTGTTGCGGAAACTATTTCATTCCAAAAACGAGAAAGACGACGCTTTACTGCGATAGAATTTTTAAGAATGGAAAGACTTGCAAACAGATAGGTCCGACCTTGAAACACAAACTGAATATAGAAAAAGACGAGGTTTTGAAAACTTTTGACAAAGTGAAACAAAAAATGTATAAACGCTACGAGCGTCAGAATGATGCAATGGGCGATTTGCCGCATGGTTTGAGTTGGCAAGAATACCAGGCTTGGCACACGAAAGCAACGCAAGCGCGAGATGCCTATGTTGCAGGGAAATCATCCGCCGAAGAAACGATAAAAATCATCAATGATACTGATATAAATTAAATATTGATACATAAGAATGGAACCGCGAAAGCGGTTCTTTTTTTGGCCTTTAAGTCTGTCAAACAGGTAAAGTAAAGGCGACGACACCTTGACCGCGCGCCGCAGGCGCGCTCGCAAAAGTCAAGGTGTCGTCTTATGCTCGTATATGATAAATTATTGCATGTTTATGGGGGGTATCTAATTAAAATAGATTTTTAATTTTAATCAGCAAGCCATTTGTTGAGATTTTCTTTGACAAAAGCATCGTCGTTGAGATGGGGATACGCTTTGTAAATTCTATCGATTTCTTCAAGCTGACCTTCAGACATTTTTTCGTCGGGGTTTAAGCACCAAGTTCCCTTAAAAATACCTTGGCGGCGCAATACCTCGTGCAGACCTGCAATACAGCCCTTGAACCCGTTTGCTGTATCGAAAAATACCGCGTTTGTGTCGGTAACTTCGTTTGCAAGAGTCATCATTTCGTATGGGATAGAATCCATTCCCCGTACCGCTTTACACTTTTCAAACAGCTCTACCGCTTTCTTCGTCCAAACCGACCAATGCCCAAGCAGACCACCGACAAAACTCTTTTCGTAAGTCTTGCCGTTTACGGTGAACTTATAGCTGGAAATCAGGTCGAGGACGATATTATCATCGTTGCCTGTATAGAGTGTAATTTCATCGGCGCGTTTAGAAAACGCTGCGGCGCGTACGACGTCGAGAGAATAATATCGATTGAACGGTGCGGCTTTGATGGCTACTACATTGTTGATGTCACAAATTCTTTCCCAGTAATTGTAACTGAAAACTCTGCCGCCTACTGCCGTTTGCAGGTAAAAAGCAATTACGGGTATCACGGTTGCAACGGCTTTGGTGCGTTCTACCATCTCGTCTTCGGAAAGGTGGTTGAGTCCGCCGGGAGAAAGAAGCACAGCGTCGTAACCGAGGCTTTTGGCGAGTTCCGCTTCTTGAACGGCTTGTTCTTTCGGTCCGCATGCGCCTGCTACCATAACGATGGTTTCGCCTGTTTTTTCTTCGAATTTTGTTGCTTCTTCCTTGGCGACTTTCAAGACTTTTTCTAGTAAATTATGTTTAGGGTCGCGGATTTCGAACTGCGTGGTATGCACAGCCACGGCAAGACCGCCGACGCCTGCATCGAGGTAATAGCGAACAACCGCACGTTGACGCTTTTCATCGAATTGTCGATTCTCGTCAAGGGCAAGGGGATTTGCGGGGATTACTGTACCTTCGTGAAGCTTTTGAAGGGCTTTTTCGTGTCTAGTCATTAGTAGTTACCTTTCCTTTCTTCAAAGTGGGTGGGCTTATTCAAAGTTCTTCCGCCGTCTAAAATATATTCCGCTTGCCATCTAATCAAAGTTTCAGCGCAAACGTCGGGATAGCCGAAGATTTCCATAGCGCGCGATGCGTCGTTCAGATATGCGGTATCGCCTTCTTTCCCTTCAAAAATAGGTTCCTTGTTTAAGTATTTCCCGAGTTTCTCCGATACTTTTTTGATGGAAACAGTTTCAGGGCCGGTAACGTTCATAATGGTCATAGGCGAAGTGGCGTGCAGTAAACCGCGTATCGCAATTTCATTTGCCGTCCCCTGCCAAATAAAGTTGAATACAGGGGTGGAAAGGGAAATGGGCTCGCCGTCAAGAATTTTCTTTGCACAGTCAAAAAGAACGCCATAACGAAGATCAACCGCGAAATTGAGGCGGTAAATAAACACATTTGTACCGTATTGCTTAGAAGCGTATTCGAAGGCGCGCTCTCTGGCAAGTACGCTCATAGGATATTCGCCATTAGGCGCAACCTTATCGTCTTCTGTACACCCGCCGCAAGCAAGGGGCACCAAAGGATAAATATTCCCCGAAGAGAATACAACGATGTTGGATTTTCTAAATTTATAAGCTACAAAGGCAGGCAAGGTAGAGTTCATTGCCCAAGTTAAGTATTCGCTGCCGCCATCCGTGCCGAATTTTCTTCCAGCCATGAAAATCACGTTTTCCACTTCAGGCAAAGCATTCAAGCTGTCTTGATTTAAAAGATCTGCGCTGATGGTTTCAATTTCATGTTTGTGCAGTAAATCTAATGCAGCTTGGTCGCTAAATCTTGAAACTGCAATAACTTTTTTGTCGATACCTGCTTGTTTGATTGCGTTTTTGGCGAGTATGCAAAGAGTGGGGCCCATTTTTCCGCCCGAGCCAAGCACCATAATATCGCCTTTTATTTTCGCGATATCGGCAACAAGTTTATTGGATGGGGTTGTCAACAATGTGTTAAGTTTTTCTTCCGTCCACATAATTTGCCTCCTTTTTAAAAGTTGAGATATTCTTCTTTGGTCATGAGTGGGGTAAAATTGTTTTTGATGTGCAACGCTTCTTTTGCTTCATCGAAAAGAAGGTCTATCACGGTCATGGCTATTGTTTTTGATGCGTCGAGATAGGCAAATTCTTTGTCAAATACTCCAAATTCCAAAGCATGTAAATTTCCAGTATAACCGCCCATGGTAGGTTGTATTACGGGGATAAGATGACTGAGGTCACCGATATCCGTCGAGCCGACCATATCCACCCCATGGTGGATTTTTACTTCGCAGGGCAATGCGTTTAAGTTATCTTCAAAAAGTTGTGAAAGTTCATTAGATTGTACAAGGGGAAGATACCCTTTGTAATTTTTGATATTACATTTTGCGCCGATGGCATAGGACGCACCTTCAATTGCGCGGTCAACTTTGTTTGCTGCGTCGCGTATTGCAGGGAAGTTTGCTCCGCGGACATAGGTTTCCATGGTAACTATGGATGGAACGATATTGACCAATTCACCGCCGTTGGTAATAATGGGATGAACGCGGATTTTATCTTCATCGCGGAAGGTTTCCCGTTGCGCATGGATACACATCATAGCAGACATTGCTGCATTGAGTGCGTTGATACCTTCATGCGGTGCACCGCCCGCGTGAGAGGCTTTGCCGAGAAAATCTATCGATTTGGCAACAAAGCCCAAAGAGCTGCCGCCGATAAACGCTTCTCTATGGGGGGTAGAACCCTGCGCATGCACCATCATCGCCATATCAACGTCGTCGAATTCGCCAAGGCGAATCAATTCCTGCTTTCCGCCAAAAAACTGGATGTCGCCCCGTTCAAGTAATTTTTCCCGAAATCCAATTTCTACATATTCTTCCGCAGGTGTTGCGAAAAAACATACGTCGCCGTCGAGATAGGATGCGATTTTAGACAATCCCATAGCCGCTCCCAGCATGACCGCAATTTGTATATTATGCCCGCAGGCGTGTGCCGCGCCGTTCGTGGGGTCGGCTTCTGGGTGTGTGGGGGAGATGACTGCGTCAAGCTCACCGATAACGGCAACCCGCGCAAGGGATTTTCTGCCTGCAAGATTGCCTTTCACGCCTGTCACTGCAAGCCCTGTTTTATATAAAATTCCAAGCTTTTCAAATTCCTCAGCGACAAGGTTTGCCGTGTAAAATTCACGATAACCCATTTCAGGCTTTTTTAATATTTTCTCGCCAATGGCGTAAATATCATCGGCGCGAGCATCGATAATTTCACAGACTTTCGCTTTTAATTCTGACTTTGTCATATGTGCCCACCTTACAATATTATAAAAGTAACTATTTTGTTATTTTTAGTTTCAAAATTAAGTACCCCTTAAATGAGGTACTTGGTAATAATATCGGTGATAAATTCCGCTCTAGAACGGACTTCTTCTTCGCTGGTTATATCGCGACCAAGAACGGAAGTCATCGTGTGTTGGTTGGAGAAGTGCGAGAAACAGAAATTCATTAGTGAGACGGAAACATGGTATATGTCAACATCGCTTCTAAAAATCCCCATTTCCTTGCCTTTTACAAGTTGTTTTTTTATGTATTCCATGCTGGGTGATTTTAGCCTTGCCAATTCACCTTCAGGGATAGACATACCTTTATTCAAGTTTTCCCACATCAACATGCGGACAAAGTTGGGATTATTTTTTAAGTATTCAAAGGAAATCTCGATAATATTTTTGATGGCATCAAGGGGAGATAGGTCATCGACCATGAATTGTCTTTCGCATTGGGCAAGCTTTTCGTATACACGAAGCAGAACCTTGGTGTACAGATTTTCTTTACTGTCAAAGTGAGCGTAAATCATACGCTTATTCATGCCCGATGCAGCGGCAATTGAGTCGACTCGCGCACCGTAAAATCCTTTTTCGGAAAATTCTTCTTCCGCAGCTGCTAAAATACGTTCTCTTGTCAGCTCGGATTTTTCACTTTGCTTTAATCCCATGTGCTTCACCATATTTGTGTAATTATAATTATTTTAACATATCTTGGAAGCTTTGTCAAGACTTTTTGGGGAATATATTGTTTTTTCAAGGAACTGATGGGGATATTTTGTTTGGTAAAATATTTTTTCTTTTTTTTGAAAAATCTATTGCAATTTGCTGAAATATGTGCTATAATGCAAATAGTAACTAAACGGTTAATTTTATTTTAGCATATCGTTGGAAGCGTTGTCAAGGGGTTTAAGGAATTCCGTAATAAAATATTTTTCTTTTTCAAAAAATCTATTGCTTTTTGTCAAAATGCGTGGTATGATATAAATAGTAACTAAATGGTTCAAAATGTAAAAAAGGATATGCAGATGATAAAAATTGCTATTGTAGGAACGGGCGCAATTGCGACTGCGCATATAAGAGCTATATCTAAGTTGCCGCAATGTGAACTTGTTGCGTTGTGTGATTTGAATGAGGCGAGGGTGAAGGAACTCTCAGAAGGGCTTGGTGTACCGTACTTTCTTAATTATAAGGATATTCCAACCGCGGTGGAGGTGGATGCTGTTATTTTAAATCTGCCGCACGGCTTGCATGTATCGGCTTCCGTATTCTTTTTGGAAGCAGGGGTACACGTTTTGGTTGAAAAACCGATGGCAAATACGGTGGAAGAGTGTGATACCATGATTGCTACGGCAGAGAAAACTGGGAAAAAGCTTGCCGTCGCTCACGTGCAACGCTTCTTTGGCGTAAATAGAGAGGTGAAAAAAATCATTGACAGCGGTGTGCTTGGACGGCTTTGTATGTATACCGAACAGCGAAGCATCAATTATTTCCTGCCTACCCGTCCTACTTGGTTTACCAATAAGAAAATGTCGGGCGGCGGTATCGTGATAAATTACGGCGCGCACGCTTTTGATAGACTATTTTATACAACAGGCGCGAGCTCCGCGACCATCTGTGCGAATTGTGCAAATTATGCAAACGAACGAGATGTGGAGGGGCACGCGCAAATCCTTGCTTCCCTCGACAATGGCGTATCTGCATCAATTACTTTTTCTGGATATAGTACTGTCGTATATGACATATATTATTACTTTACGGGCGGCGCGCTTCATTTGAACGGCACAGATTCGATTGAAATGAAGAGAGAGAGTGAAGCCGAGTGGACGGCGATAAAACCCGAATGCAACGAAGATGAGTTTGTGTTGGAAATCGAGGAATTTTGTAAATACATACAGGGTGAACCCTCGGAAATTCCCGATGCAGCGTATGGGCGTTCTATTATCAATGTGATTGAAAGCGTCTATAAGTTTTAACCTCATAAACATTTGAAGAACAAAG
>JAZNLM010000133.1:0-12753 GCA_045579105.1 Candidatus Flemingiibacterium sp. | reverse complement strand
GCGTTTGTGTTTGCCGCTGCGTGCGCCTTGAGGCTTGACTATTTTACAAAGCGTCTGCCGTACTATATTTTGTCGGTACAGCCTCTTGTGAGCGAGGACCGTTCGGGCGCGTTTGCAAGACTTGGTGAATTTCTTGAAGATAAATTGGAGGGGAAAGATGAAAAATAAATATTTATCCCTTATCTGCGCAGGACTTCTTTTGACAACTGTCTTCACCGGCTGCGACGACGATGTGATTGAGCCTGCCATAAACAGTAATTTTGGCACAACAATTGAAAAGGACGACATACAAACCGAAGATGATATACATATTCGTGACAAAAATCTGATTTACGAAAATCAGAACAACACCGAAATCGTAACGATGTATCTCACGGTTTCTATGGGTAATTCCGCAGAGAATACCGACCACACGTGGGAAGAGATTAACACATATTCGGTGTACGATTACGAAAAAATGGGTGTTGAACGCTATAAGATCGCCGGACTTATCCAGGTCGGCGACGAAAACGGTCTTATACCCGGAGAGCTTGGATACGGTCAGGTAGCACCGAACTGTACAGTACAGATACGCGGTCAGTCATCGAGCCGCAACATTCAGAAAAACTACAAGATCAGTATTAAAGATAACAAGGGCGATTGGCGCGGTCAGACGACTATCGCGCTCAACAAGCATCAGGGCGACGGATTGCGCTTCCGAAACAAGCTTGGCTTTGACCTTCTCACAGATATAGACGAGCTTATGAGCCTTCGCACAACATTCGTTCGTCTTTACGTAAAGGATACAACAGCCGGACCCGATGCAAAATTCGAGGATTACGGCATTTACACGCAGGTTGAACAGCTTAACAAAACTGCTCTCGAGCGACACGGCCTTGACAAGAAAGGTCATCTTTACAAAATAAACATCTGCGAGTTCTACCGTTATGAAGACGTAATCGTTCCATCGGACGACCCGAATTACAATCTTGCCGCTTTCGAGGAAATTCTCGAGGTCAAGGGAGATGACGACCACACCAAGCTTATCCGCCTTCTCGAGCGTATAAACGACTATTCAATCCCGATTGAAACAATACTTGAAGAAGATTTCGACATCGAAAACATTTCATATTGGATGGCTTTTAATATACTCATCGGAAATATCGATACTCAAAACAGAAACTTTTATTTATACAGTCCTCTTAACCTCGACAGATGGTACATATTACCGTGGGATCTTGACGGTTCTTTCAGATTGACAGAATATGAATTGCTTGAAAGAAACGATTACGCCGAATGGGAAAGAGGCATCAGCAACTATTGGGGAAATGAACTATTCAAGAGATGTCTGCAGTCCGAGATGTACCGCGCAAAACTTGATGAGGCAATGGATGCACTGTACGCAAAACTTACTGACGGCAGAGTTGAAGCATATGCAAAGACCTATTCCGAGCTGTTAAAGCCGCTTGTATTTAAGGGTAGAGATGCGCTTGCTATGCCGATAACTGTGGCACAGTATGATGTTATTGCAAGCTCTCTTGTTGATGAGGTAAAAGCGAACTATTTAACTTATGAGCAGTCATACGAGAAACCGATGCCGTTTTATATAGGTGTTCCGCAGTCGAGTGGCTCAAAGATAAGCATAAACTGGGACGCGTCGTACACCTTTAATGCACAACCAATCACATATTCACTTGAGGTTGCAACTGATTACACCTTTGTAAACCCAATTGTTAAGATGGAAAACATCAAGGTTCCGATGGCACAGTTTGACATTCTTCCCGCAGGGCAGTATTTTATTCGT
Organism: Candidatus Flemingiibacterium sp.; assembly: GCA_045579105.1. Taxonomy (GTDB): domain Bacteria; phylum Bacillota; class Clostridia; order Oscillospirales; family CAG-272; genus Flemingiibacterium. Next base: position 10,970 of record JAZNLM010000133.1, on the reverse strand, counting down.
ATAAAAGCTTACGATGCCGAAGGACACTCGCAAACCGCATTTGACTCCTATGTAATTCAAACGGGGAAGATTTATGGCACAAAGTGCTTCTACGTAGGCGTCGACGGACAGATTGCGGAGGACGTTTATGTCGAAACCTGAGAGATACAGACATGAATGGAAGTATCTTATAGACATGGCGCAAAAAGAGGTTATCTGCCAAAGGCTTTCGCCTTTTCTCGAGCTTGACAAGCATGCGAAAAATGGCGGATATATGATACGCAGTCTTTATTTCGACGATTACTTCAACACCGCATACGAGGAAAAGGATGCAGGTGTGCTTCTTCGAAAAAAGTACCGAATACGTATCTACAACTGCTCAGACAGTAGTATAAAGCTTGAGCGAAAAAAGAAGTTCGGCGCCTACATATTCAAGGAAGCGGCAACGCTGACCAGAGATGAGGTTTATAAGATAATAAACGGAGATTATGAGTTTCTCCTTCACAGCAAATATCCGCTTTGTCAGGAGTTTTACTATGAATGTGTCAGCAATATGATGCGTCCTCGCACAATTGTTGACTACGACCGTGAGCCGTGGATTCTGGATGCCGGAACGGTACGTATCACATTTGATATGGACGTGCGTGCAGCCGTGGGAAGCTTCGACATTTTCGATGACACGCTTCCGGCACTTCCGGTGCTTGAGCCGGGGAAGTGCGTAATGGAAGTAAAATACACTGAATTTTTACCGCGCTTTGTCCGCGATATATTACCGGACAGAGCATCTGAGTTTACTGCGGTGTCGAAATATGTCCTTTGCTATGAAAAAACGGAATATATGAACAGTTTCAAATATTGGTACGAAAATTAAGGGAGAGGGAATATGAGTATACAGGATTTTATCAAAAAATCAATTCTTGAGTCGGGTGTATTTGACGGAGTAAGCGTCACAAACGCAGCACTCGGACTCCTCACCGCACTTATCATGGGCGCAGTTATCTACTTTGTATACAGAAAATTCTATACGGGGGTAATCTACTCGCGCGGATTTGCAATAACTCTTGTGGGTATGACTGTCCTCACCGCGATGGTAACCCTTGCGATAAGCACGAACATCGTAATATCACTCGGTATGGTCGGTGCGCTCTCTATCGTACGTTTCCGTACCGCCGTCAAGGATCCGCTTGACCTTCTGTATCTTTTCTGGGCGATAACCACGGGTATCACCTCGGGCGCGGGTATGTACGTGCTGGTAGCAGTTGCGGCTGTTGTTATGACCGTGATGATAATTATTTTCTACTCAAAGCAGCAAAAGGGAAGAATATATATACTCGTAGTGCATTACACCGGTGACGGTGCAGGAGATGATGTCATCCGCGCACTTGGCAAGATTAAATACTTTATCAAATCCAAAACACTTCGCAAAGATAAGACCGAAATGGCAATCGAAGTTTTCTGCAAAAATAACGATACCTTCTTTATGGAAAAAATTCGGGCGATCGACGGGGTAGAGGATTCCACGTTGATCCAGTACAACGGAGAGTACCATGGATAAAATATTAAACGCGGTAAAAGATTTTGACTCGATCAAAAGATTTTTAACGGCTATAAATCAGACGACTGACGATTTTCTGTTCGCCTATGACATTCACAACGATCAGATGCAGTTTTTTGGTCTGATAGATGAGAGATTTAACATACGCAAGCCGGGGAATAACACCAATACATTTGAGGAATTACTTAAGGTTGTGCATCCCGCGGACCGCAAAATGCTTCTCCTCGACGTTGAAGGCGTTCGCGCCGGTAAGATAGATTCGCACAATATCAATTTTCGTATGTACAACAAAAATGGTGAGACCGTATGGGTAAACTCGCGCGGCAAGCTTCTTCACGATGAAAACGGTGCGCCCTATGTTATGATGGGCCGTGTGTCTGAAGAAGCAGTACGCCACCTTTTTGATCCTCTGACGGGACTTTGGAATAAGACCAAGCTCCGAGAGGATTTGCAACTCACACTACGTGCCGGCAAGGGGTGGCTTATGATGCTCGGAATTCCCTCTCTTGCGGATATTAACTTGAGTCACGGAAGAGATTTCGGAAATCAGGTGCTTCGCGAGATGGGGGACGTTCTTGAAGAAATAGCGTGCATCGAAGAAACATACCATGTTGATCACAATTATTTCGCGGCTGTTATTACAGAGTGTGAAAGCGAAAAGGTAGAGTCCATATACGAGCAGATCTGTCAGGCAATGAGTGAAAAATGCTCGGTGTTTGCAGGTGCTGTTCCGATTGACAACAGCATTTTCATTGACATACTGAAGCTTGTCGACTGCGCTAACTTTACTTTGCAGAATGCGATACAGAACGTATATAATCACGTTAATTTCTTCTCTGCCGATGATATAAATCAAAGAATCAGCGAGCTTACACTTCTCGAGGAACTTAAGGAAAGCGTACAGAATAATTTTGAAGGCTTTGAGGTGTATTATCAGCCGCAGATTAAGAGCGGAAGCTATGAGCTTTACGGAGTTGAAGCACTTCTTCGCTATGATTCCAAAAAGCGCGGACGCATTTTCCCCGATGAATTTATACCTATTCTTGAGCAGTCGGGACTTATCGATTCCGTTGGAATGTGGGTGCTCTCACAGGCACTAGCACAGTGTAAGGAATGGAGAAAGAGTATTCCTGAACTTCAGGTAGCGGTCAATTTCTCCTCTGTACAGTTTGATGACGGTAGACTCGGAGAGAAAATTGTGGATGCGCTGAAGAGTGTAGGATTACCGGGAAGTGCACTCACGGTGGAGCTTACTGAGTCGGTTCAGTTAAACCAGAACAAGCAGTATTATGATCACATTAAATATATAAAGTCTTACGGTGTTCGCTTAGCCATTGACGATTTCGGAACCGGATATTCAAATCTCGGATATCTAAAGCAGTTCGACGTAAACGAAATCAAGATCGACCGCAGCTTTGTCACTGAAATAGAAAATAACACCTATAACTACCGACTTATCAGCAATGTTATTGAGTTTGCAAAAACCAATTCAATACATGCTTGCTGTGAAGGAATTGAAACAGCAAAAGAGCTTTCGGTGCTTGAGCCGCTTCAAGCGGATTTCTTCCAGGGCTATCTTTTTGATAAGCCCTGCACAGCAGATCAGATTTCGCAAAAATATATTCATGCTTGCTCTGATGAATATAAGTCAAGAGTACTCGCAATTGATGAGATACACCGCTTCAAGGAGCAGTTCGGAGCTATACATTTTGATCCTAAAAACATTCTGCACGAAAATGAGATTGGGCTTTGGATAATTCGTATAGACGAAAAAAATAACCGCCGCGAGCTGCACATTGACGAGGTAATGGAGCGTGTGCTCGGTATTACAGAAAAGCTTTCACCTGGCGAATGCTATGACTATTGGTACAGCCGTGTTTCACCTGATGATGTCGAATATGTAGACAACGCAGTAAGTGTGATGATGAACGACGGAAAGGCTGTACAGATGGGGTACCATTGGCAGCATCCCGAAATCGGTGAAGTAACGGTCCGCAGCAGCGGAATACGTACAGAGGATGTAAACTCAATGGTGATGCTAGAGGGATACCACCGTATACTCACAGGAGTCGAATGTGCGTAAGCTGTTGACTCGCAGCAATGCACGACACAAAAGGAGACACTATGAAAACAATTCAAAGTAAAATACTGTTTGTGGTAATTACCGCACTTATAGTTATAACCGCAATTGTTACGTCAATTGCTGTTGGTGTAACACACGAGATAATGCATAAAGATGCGGATAGAATATTAAATAATGTAGCTCAGAAAGAAGCTTCAAAAATAAATGATATGCTCAATGACTTTATACAGTCTGCGGCTATCATGGAGCACTATGCTACGCATGAGCTTCTTAGCGCGGATGCACTTAAGGACGAAGCATATCTTTATGAGTACACGACGGAGATACGCCTTTTGTTTGATGAGGTTGCACTTAATACAGCAGGAACAACGGCATATTACCTCTGCTTCTCGCCGGAGGTTACCGGTGGTGTTACTACGGGTTTTTACTCGAAATTCAGAGGCGACGGAGTGTATGAACTCTCCAAAGCAGAGTTTGCTAAGCTTGATTTGTTTAATGCGTCGTTTATTAAGGAATGCGGATTTGATAAAATCAATTCCCCCCATACGTGGCTGAAGCCCCGTAAGAGTACGTTTGCTCCCGATGACACGGTTGTTTCTTACCTTGCACCCTTATACAAAGATAACGTCTTTGTAGGATTTCTTGGCTTCAATATGGACTTCAACTACCTGCTTGACTTGGTAAGTCAAATAACGGTATACGACTATGGCCGAGCGTTTTTATTCAGCGTTGACGGTAACGGCGAGAAGATCTACTATAATCTTCCCAATAATATTAGGCTTTTGGGTGACTATGCAGATGCCACAGCAGACCTAAAAAACGACAGCATGAAGCTTGAACTTCGTGCCGCGTATAAGGAAATTCAGAGCGCCATCCGTCCGATGCTCAACTATATAATTATTGCTTTTTTAGTGGTGCTTGCAGTTGCGATACTGTATACTGTTTGGGTAACAGACAGAATTGTCAAGCCGCTTAAAAAACTTACCGCAGCAGCAGGAAATATCTATTCCGGAGTTCAGGACGTTAATCTCATTGTTGATTCAAAGGACGAAATTGGAATACTCTCACACGTGCTCAGCGATACATACGGAAAAATACGAGAGTATTCTACCTACATAAATGCTCTTGCATACAGAGATTCTTTGACAGGTATAAAAAACAGTACCGCGTACACCGAAGCCATAGAGGAGCTTAATAAGGAGATAAATCGGGACAATCCCAGCTTCGGGGTAATTGTTGCTGATATAAACAATTTGAAGAAGACAAACGATACATACGGACATGATATAGGAAACGAGCTTATAGTACATTCATCAAGAATACTTATGGATACGTTTAAAACAAGCTCTGTTTACCGTATTGGCGGAGATGAGTTTGTAGTTATATTAAAAGGCAAGGATCTTGAGAAGCATCGCGCACTTATTCAGAAAATGGATGACGCATTTTCGGCTGATTGCATTACTGTAAACGACGAAACAGTTTCGGTGTCAATAGCAAGAGGGGTTGCAATATTTGATCCTGCGATTGATCACGTATATACTGATGTTTTTGCGAAGGCTGACCATTTGATGTACATGAATAAGGAAGATATGAAAGCCGTACGAGTATAAAATGCACACTGCATCTTTCCTTTTCTCCGTAGCAACTCTGTGCATACTAAAAATATTTCCCCGAAAAACGCAGGTTTTCCTGCGTTTTTTTAATTTCGGGATTTGAGTGGGAAAAAGATGTAATATGACTATGTTGCACTCTTGAGTAAAGCAAATCCGGGCATGATAAAAAAGATGAATATTTTATCGCATGAACTACAGTGCAAACAAAAACTCTATCACACTTTTATCTACACAACTAATTTATCTTTGTCAATTTACCAAATCTTTACTCTGAATATATTGAAAAAAGATGAGAAGCATGATATAATGCAGGCAAATGTGCAATTGAGATTTGATTTGAAAGAAGGTCATATATGGATATTTTGGTGTTTTGGGAGCAAATGGTAGCCAATCCTCTGTTGTTTATAGCAGTTGTTTTGACGCTTGGCGTTATATTGGTCAACGGTTGGACAGATGCTCCGAACGCAATCGCTACCTGCGTAGTGACACGGTGTATGCCACCGAAGGCTGCGATTCTGATGGCGGCAGTATTCAATTTTCTCGGTGTTTTTATGATGACACTGCTCAATGCCGCCGTTGCTGAAACTATTACGAAAATGGTGGATTTCGGCAACGATCCCGACAAAGCTATCATCGCTTTGAGTGCGGCACTGTTTGCCATCGTTCTCTGGGCGACGCTCGCATGGGTATTCGGTATTCCCACCAGTGAAAGTCATGCACTGATTGCCGGTCTTACCGGTAGTGCTATAGCCATTCACAATAGTTTTGAAGGTGTGAACGGCAGTGAATGGATCAAAGTAATCTACGGTATTGGCATTTCTGTTGTTCTCGGATTCGGGCTTGGTTGGATTGTGTGCAAGGGAGCAACTCAGCTGTTTCGCAAGGCAAATCGTCCGAAAACAGAACCGTTTTTCCGTGGCGCTCAGATTGTCGGTGCTGCTTCCATGGCTTTTATGCACGGGGCACAAGACGGGCAGAAATTCATGGGCGTTATCCTTCTTTGTGTCTATATGTCGCAGGGACAGTCGCTTCCTTCTGATATCCATATTCCGATCTGGTTGATGGTTGTCTGCTCTGTCATCATGGCTGCAGGCACTGCAATGGGCGGCAAAAAAATCATCAAGTCAGTAGGAATGGATATGGTAAAGCTGGAAAAGTATCAGGGCTTCTCCGCTGATATCGCGGCGGCGATATCACTTCTGTTTTGTTCGGTATTCAGCCTGCCTGTTTCGACAACACACGCAAAGACCACATCTATTATGGGCGTTGGTGCGGTGAAACGAGTTTCCGCAATCAATTTCGGCGTGGTAAAGGAAATGGTGCTTACGTGGGTGCTTACTTTCCCCGGATGCGGTTTGGTTGGCTTCCTTATGACAAAATTGTTTATGATGATATTCACTTAATATTTACTTAATTATAGAAAGGAAACAATAAAATGGGTAAGGGCGATAAAATTTATTTTGAAAATTATATGGAATGTGCGGCACTTGCAAAAGAGGCTGCCGCTTACCTCGTAAGTTGCCTCGAAAATTATGATGCAGAAAAGATTGTAACCATGCTGGTTGATATGCACGGTTATGAACATGGGGCGGATATCAAAAAGCATGAAATGAACGAAACTCTGGCAAAAGCGTTTGTAACGCCGGTGGAGCGAGAGGATCTTGATATGCTGAGTCAGCAGATGGACAATGTTCTTGACCTTTTGGAAGAGGCAATGCAGGATCTGTATATTTACAATATCCGCACCATCGAGCCTGCAGCGATCGAATATGCGAAGAATCTTGAAAAGAGCTGTGGTTTGTTGTTTGATATCATGAGTGAATTTGAAAACTTCAAGAAGTCGAAGAAGATTCGCGATCTCATTATTGCCTGCAACGATGTGGAGGAAGAGTGTGATAAACTCTACCTTACGACAATGCACGATCTCACCAAGAATTCCGAGAATGTTCTTACAACACTGTGCTGGTACAAAATTTTTGACTGTCTGGAAGAATGTGCCGATGCTTGTGAGCATGTTAGTGAATGTGTCGGTTCGATTATTATGAAAAACACATAAAGAAATACAACAGCGTACGAAATTGAGTTCGTACGCTGTTTTTTGTTACATATTGTTGCATTCATTTGAGGTGTAACTGCGAACTTATTGATTTGTGAGTTCTGTGGGATGTCGCTGTTGGGATAATATGGGTGACTATTGGGTAGAAGACTGCGCATTGTATCTTTTCAGTCCGACGCAGTCATGTTTTACCACAATAATAGAGTATCACCAATGTATATGTTGCCCACGAAATTTAATAATACAATAAGTTTCATTCCATTGAGTGTATCTATTTGGTGGTATATTTTCTACTTTATGATATTTTGTCAGGCAGGCGTTCTATTATCGGGATCTCCACCGCTTTTTTCATAACGTAAAGGGTGTTAAACGTAATGCGAGCGAAGTTTTCAAGCTCTTCCATTCTGTACCACGCTGTGAGTATATCACGCGCCCATGTGAGCGCTCCGTGGTTTGCTAAAAGCAAAGCGCGGCAGTCCTTTGCGAACGGCGCTACAGCGTCGGCGACACCTTCTGTACCGGGCGGAGAATATTCTGCCACGGGCACCTCGCCAAGGTTCATCATCGCGGCAGGGTATATAGGCTTGTTAAGCGGCTCTCTGGCGATTGCAAAAGAAGTAGCATAAAGTGGGTGTGCATGAACAACTGCGCTGATATCGGGATTCTCACGGTAAAGTCGAAGATGCATCTTTGCTTCACTCGAGGGCTTATATATACCTTCGACTATCCCGCCGTCGGATATGCGGACTTTTATAAACATATTCTCGGTCATTCCACCTTTGGATATGCCCGTTGGTGTTACGAGCGCGTGCTCACCATCTGGTGTGCGAACACTCAAATTACCGTCGTTTGCGGCAACAAAGCCGCGAAAATACATCTTGTTGCCCACGTCAATCATGTCGGAGATGAGTTTCTTTTCGATATCGGTCATTTTACTTCTCCATATTCTTTGCAATATTTTTGGTGTAGTTGGGTTTAATAATGCCTTTTTCGGTGATTATCGCTGTGATAAGCTCGTTTGGCGTTACGTCAAATGCTGGATTGAATACGCCGACATTTTCGGGAGCCATTCGGCTTTCGTACCACGCTTCTGTGACCTCGTAACCGTCCCGCTGTTCTATCGGGATTTGCTCACCAGAGGCGATGGATATGTCTATTGTGGACGATGGCGCGGCAACGTAGAAGGGAATACCGTAATATTTAGCGAGTATTGCAACGCCGGATGTGCCGATTTTGTTTGCTGTGTCGCCGTTTGCGGCTATGCGGTCTGCCCCGACGATTACCGCCTGAACTTTTCCGTCCTTCATCACTTGAGATGCCATATTGTCGCATACTACCGTTGTGTCAACGCCGTCGCACATGAGCTCGTATGCGGACAGTCTAGCACCCTGTAAAAGCGGACGGGTTTCGTCGCAGTAGACCTTGAAGCTCATACCCTTTTCGCGGCCGACGTGTATCGGCGCGAGTGCTGTTCCGTAGCGTACGGTCGCAAGCTGACCGGCGTTGCAGTGAGTGAGTATACCCATGCCGTCGCCAATGAGCTTAAGTCCGTTCTCTCCGATTGCTTTCGATGAAGATATATCCTCGTCACGGATTGCCTTACATTCTTCGCAAAGACGCGCCACGCAGTTTTCTGCCGAGCCGCCGTTTCCTATGAATGCCTTTGCCACGCCGCACATACGCCGGAGCGCCCAGAAAAGGTTGACTGCGGTAGGGCGTGAAGAAGCGAGATAATTCTTGTCCGCTTCGAGCATTTTAATAAATTCTGCGCTGTCGGTTACACCACTATTAAATATTCGGTGAGCACAGAGATAAAGCGCTATTGCCGCCGCGACACCGATAGCCGGCGCACCACGCACTTTAAGTTTTTTTATAGCGTCCCATATTTCTTCCTTGCCGTAAAGGCTTATACTTTTAAGCTCACCTGGAAGAAGTGTCTGGTCGATGATGACGAGCGAGGGTTTATTCTCATCTAAAATAACGGTATCAGGAAGTTTTTTAAACGTATTTTCCATTGCGTATCCTCTTAAAATAGTATGTTACTTGGAATAGAAATGCAAATTTTTCATTTTCATTATATCATAGATTTACATGCTTTGCAATAATACGTTAAAAATATTATGTTGTGAGGATTACTATGTAATAATACACATATATAAATGAACTTTTTTATTTAATGCGTAGAAAATATTTCCACGCGTGTTAATCTTTTATAAAAGCCATTGACAAAATATGGCGTAAAAGATATAATTAAAATAGGTTAGTGGACAAATTTTTTCAGTTGTTAATTATATCACCGTGCGCCATATCATATTTTAGCGCGGCAAACGGTGCGTGAAAGGAGATACATTACAATGAAGAAGCGATTTGCGGCAATGATGATGTCTGCGATTATGCTCATAACAATGCTCCCGATGTCGGTTGCTTCGGCATCGCCCGTTGTTCCGAAAGCATTTGCGGACACGACTATACTGCATAACACAAACCAGGATGACGGAGCGGTGCTTGTTAAGTTCGCACAGCCGCATCTTGATGAAAACGGTGTGCCTGACGGAACTGTGGATATCGTTATTCAGGCGCATACTACCGGACAGGTTCATAAGAGCGACATCGTTGTTCCTACGGATATCGTTCTCGTACTCGACCTTTCTGGAAGTATGGACACCGTTGAAGGGCAGGTAACACGTCAGGTATATGCTCAAACCGATGCTACCTCGACAAACTACGGCTACAGCACATACTATACGCTTGGTACGACAGAGAACGTCTACCGTAAGAACGACGACGGCTCGTACACTTCGATCAGACATTCTGGATATGACCGCTACGGTTATCAATATTTCCGTTCCGGCAATACATACGTTTATCCGCAGCTTGCAGACGGTGTAAATCCGTCAAGAGAGCGTCAGTATAACTATGATGTTGAGCAGCTTTACGTGCTTACAACCCAGGTGGTAGACGAGGGAACCTCGAGAATCGACCTTCTCAAAGAGGCTGTTGACAACTTTATCGCAAGCACCGCTGCGTATAACGATACGCTTAACGGTGACACAACAAAGATGCACCGTATCGCGCTTGTGAAGTTCGCAACTGCGGATTACTACAACGACAATAATCTCACTGCCGAGGGCGATAATAAGAACGGTTCCGGTTACAACTACTCACAGGTTGTAAAGAGTTTCACCACCGTTTACGACGACGGCGAAACCGAGCTTGTAAACGCTATGAACGCTCTCAAATCCGGCGGTGCTACTGCGGTTGACTACGGTATGAACCTTGCAAATGCTCTTTTCGAAGCGGCCGAAGGGACAGAAGCTGCCCAGGGAAGAAAAAAGGTTGTAGTCGTAGTTTCCGACGGCTCGCCTACACATAATAACAGCTATTCAAGCTCTGTTGCGGGCGCGGCTATAAATCACGCAAACACCCTTAAGAGCGAGAACGTTACCATATACACCATAAGCGTTGCGGCAGGTGCTGACGGGGAGCAGCTCGGAAACGATGATACCAACAGATTTATGCATTATCTTTCGAGCAACTATCCGAGTGCTTCCTATGCTAACGGAACCATCACCGCAGGTAACGGCTCGCCAGCAGGCGGCTATTACCTCACTCCTGATAACGCTAATAACCTCTCGATGATATTCGAGCGTATCAGCACGGAGATCGGAGGGCCGACTGTTGAGC
>JAZNLM010000132.1:0-6343 GCA_045579105.1 Candidatus Flemingiibacterium sp. | reverse complement strand
CGGATGAGGAAGCGGATAAGACCTCGAAGAAGATACCCACCCTTCTTGAAAGAGAGCTTGGAATTACCCTTCGTCCAAAATGCGAAAAAAATAACGCACCCGCCTCCGACATTTGTCGGAGGCGCTCTTAGTTCAAGTTACCGGTTTTGTGGATTAAATACAATTATATTTGCAAATGTTCTACACACTTAAAGAATGGTAATATATTGACAAATTATTAGGTATGATGTATAATCAAATTGGAAGATGAAGAAAGATTCAATGTAGCCGGCATACTTAAATTGTCTCTATTTTTCGATGTTAGTCGCATCGCCACACACAGATGAGACCCGTTAAGGAGGTACGATTATGAAAAAAGGTACTATACGTTTTTGTGCTGTAATTTTTGCTACGTTTTTCGCTGTTGGTTTGACGTTGCCAATATTGGCAACGGACGGTAAACCGTCTGCGGGTGAATTTATTCACTCAGATTGCACTGAAATTCACGATTTAGAAGTGATTCAGTCAAATCCCGGGGAAGAAGTTGCCTCGCCTGACAACCTGACGTGTACGCTAACCGGTCACGATTATTATGATTGGATGCAGGAACTGATCTCAACAGTGGGACCGACCGAAACTGATTGCTTTATCAAATATTGGCACCTTTATAAGAGGTGTTCCAGATGTGGATACGCCCCTGAAGAACCAGAACCCAAGTTTACATTTCGCGCTCACGAATGGGAAATGAGTTATGCGTGGAAAACTTGTACATATTGTGGCTATCGGACAGAAAAAGGTCCGTTTGATGGATATAGCCTAAATTCATAGTTCAGAGAGAGCGCCTCCGACAGATGTGGGTGCCGCTCTTTTTTGGTTTTTGCAATTCCTATGGGCGATTATCGGTCGTCCGATTAAACGTGAAACGACACAAAAATGTGTTGACGAAAAACGGCGTGTCGGGGACGTCGCCCCCTACAGCGTGAATGAGTGGTTTACGTCGAATTATTTATACCTTTCCTTCACGTCTGTTTCGCCGAGCAGGTAATCTACGCTCGTGTCGTAAAAACGTGCGAGTCTTATGAGAATTGATGTTGGGATATCGTTTTCTCCCGTTTCGTATTTGGAATAGCCGGTCTGTGACATACCGAGCATTTTGGCAACGGCGGTCTGGTTTAAATCGCGGTCCTCGCGAAGGTCGCGTATTCTCGGATACATAGTATTTCCCCTTAACTTAGTATTTGTGTTTCTGTAAAAATTATAATATAACCTGAAATAGGGTATTGACATTTAACCTGAAATAGGTTATAATGAAATTGCCGCTTGGGATTTTGCGGTAATACTTGCTCATAAGGAGAAAAACTGTGAAGAAGTTTTTTCTTGCTTTTGCCGTGTTCGCGCTTGCGCTTATGATATATTCGTGCGGGGATGATACAAACAACGCTGTAAACGGCAACAGCGGCGGCGAAAACGTGCAGGCGCGCGCCGCCTTTGGTGATAGCGGTGCGCCGAGGGACGGTGCTGCCGACATTTTCGCGCATTGTGTCCTCGATTAGCGGCGCGGCACGAAAAAACCTCCGACGGAAGTCGGAGGTTTTTGTGTATTGATGATTGCTAGTTAATTGTTTCGGGCGGAATTGTAGAAAAAATGTCGTTTAGTTGTTGACAGAACGCTAAAAAAATCGTATAATAATTATATATGCATTAAAATTATATGCATTAAAATAGGGCGAAATGTTTGTTTTGCTCGGAAAGGCGGACAGTGTGAGATTTGCAGTCATCTCGGATATACACTCTAATTTTATGGCACTCGAAAACGCGCTCTGCCTTATCGAGGATATGCGCCGTTCGGGAGAAACGGTCGACGGGATAATATTCCTCGGCGACTACTTAACCGATTTTCCGTATCCGCAGAAGACGCTACGCCTTCTTGATGAAGCGGCGGCGGAATTTCCTTGCCACTTTGTTCGCGGTAACCGTGAGGATTACCTAATACGGCACAGGTACGATGCTGACGAGGTTTGGAGCTATTCTTCAAGCAGCGGTTCGCTTCTTTATACATACGAAAATCTCACGAAAAAGGACCTCGATAAGATCGAGTCACTCCCTCACTGCGTTGACATTATGCCGAAATCGCTTCCTGCGATCACCGCTTGCCACGGCTCACCCGGAGCAGCCAAGGAATGGATTATGAATCGCCCTCAGCTTATAGACAAATACACCACGGAAATAGCCGGAGAGGTACTGCTTTGCGGTCACACACACCGTGGGGGAGTGGTTGAGGCGAACGGACGGCGGATAATATTCTGCCCAAGTATCGGACTTCCGCAGGATCACCACCATGGCTCACGAATGCTGGTACTTGAGTCGAAAAAGAATGTGTGGCGTTACCGTTCCGTGACAGTTGGCTACGACAAACATAAGATGCTCGCCGAGTTCCATTCAAGCGGACTTTTTGAAAAAGCGGGCGTGTGGTCGAAATGCATCATAAAATCCATGTTCGACGAGCACGATCATGCGGCACGATGTGTTGCTCTGGCGTGGCGCAAGGCCTCTGCTGACGGGTTTGAAGGCGGACGTGTTCTTCCCGAAAAGTATTGGGTTGAGGCAGCAGAAGAGCTTGGACTTATATGAAGAAAATTTGCATAAGATATAGTTAAGTAAAACACTAAAGGAGATAAAATAATGAGCAGTATTAAGGATATTTCACTTGCAAAAAGCGGACATGATAAGATAAATTGGGTTAAAAGCTATATGCCCGTACTCAATATCATAAATGAGCAGTTCACCCGCGAAAAGCCCTTCGCAGGCAAAAAGATTTCTATGTCTATTCACCTTGAAGCAAAGACGGCGTATCTCGCAATTACTCTTGCGGCAGGCGGCGCAGAGGTTTACGTTACCGGCTGCAATCCGCTTTCCACGCAGGACGACGTTGCGGCTGCTCTTGTTGACCTCGGCTTCGAAGTGAACGCTTGGCGCGGTGTTACTGATGCGGAGTATGAGGAGCATCTTAAGAAGACGCTTTCGCTTTGCCCTGATGTTATGATTGACGATGGCGGCGACCTTACCCAGCTTCTTCACGGTGAGTGCCGCGAGTATGGCAAGAACCTCATCGGCGGATGTGAAGAAACCACCACGGGTATTCACCGCCTTTTCGCACGTCAGGCGGCAGGTATGCTCGACTATACTATGATTGACGTAAACGACGCTGACTGCAAGCATCTCTTCGATAACCGCTACGGTACGGGACAGTCCACGCTCGACGGCATTATGAACTCCACAAACCTCATCATTGCAGGCAAGACTGTGGTTGTCGCAGGCTACGGCTGGTGCGGTAAGGGCGTTGCAATGCGCGCGAAGGGTATGGGTGCTAACGTAATCGTTACCGAAATCGACCCCGTAAAGGGTATTGAGGCTGTAATGGACGGCTTCAGAGTTATGACTATGGACGAGGCGTGCGCGCTTGGCGACCTTTTCATAACTGTTACCGGATGCAAGGACGTTATCCGCGCAGAACATTTCGACAAGATGAAGGACGGCGTGCTTCTTTCCAACTCCGGACACTTCGACGTTGAAATTGACAAGGTCGCGCTTGCAAAGAAGGCAAAGAGGGTTTGGGAGCGCAAGCCGAATATCGCAGGATACGAAATGCCGGATGGTCGTATTATTAACCTTCTCGCAGAGGGCAGACTCGTAAATCTCGCGGCAGGCAACGGACATCCCGCGGAGATTATGGATATGAGCTTCGCAATTCAGGCAAAGAGCCTTGAGTATCTCGTTAAGAACGCGGGCAAGCTTGACAAGAAGGTATATCAGGTGCCGCGTGAGATTGACGAAGAGGTTGCCGCTCTCAAGCTTCGCGCACTCGGCGCTTCACTTGAAGTGCTCAGTGACGAGCAGAGGGCCTATCTCGCAAAGGTTGAATAAATCTTTAATCGCCGTCCAAATCGGACGGCGATTTGTTTATAAAGTGTAAAAGTTTGTGCTATGTGCTTGAAAGTGGCACGAAAGTGATATATAATAAGTTTACACTTAAAACTACTGTAAGGGGGTATCGCGGTGAAAAAGAGAAAAGAAAACGGCTGTAACTGCGAAGAACAGGCGAATAATACGCGTACTCCCGTGCGTACGGTAATCACTGTAATCCTCGCGTGTGTGTTTATTTTAAGCGCCGCGTGGCTTGTGAAAAGCACGGTGGACTACTGGCGTGCAGACAAGCTCTACGGAGAGCTTGCAGACAAAATTTTCGAGGCTGATTTTGATGACGACCTCGGCAAGCTCGAAGCGATGAAACAAAACCTCAAGGGGCTTCGCGCGGCGTACCCCGACGTGTACGGCTACATTCACATTGACGGCACGCGTATAAGCTTTCCTATCGTAAAGGGAGAGGATAACGAATATTACCTCAAACGTGCCTACAATGGACAGTTTATGGTCTGCGGCGCGATATTTGCGGATTTTCAGAGTGCTGACAGCCTTATAGACAACCGAAACACGGTGCTTTACGGGCACAATATGCTCGATGGAAATATGTTCAACAACGTGATGAACTTCCTTGACGAGGATGTTTTCAACTCAAAGCGTATCGAGATATATACAGAGGAGGGTTTATATATCTATGAGCCGTTTGCTATATGCAAAACGCGCTACGATTATCCGTATTTTGAAATGCGGTTTGACACGGATGAGGATTTCATATCTTTTTGCGAAGAGATGCAGAAAAATTCGCTCTATAACAAGGGAATGGTCTTCACGGGCGAGGATAAGATAATCACGCTCTCAACATGCACTCCGTCTACAGATGTGGAATGGTATCACATCGGGCGGTATGCGCTCCATGCGAAACTTGTGGAGGTTCAAGAATGAGTATTCTGATTTGCCCAATATGCAAAACTCCGCTTGCGCGTGACGGCAACAGTCTTTTTTGCTCTGGTGAGCGCCGGCATTGCTTCGATATCGCTAAAAGCGGATACGTTACCCTAACGCGAGCACTTGGAACGGCGGGCGACGACAAGGATATGGTTCATGCAAGGACCGAGTTCCTCGACAAGGGATATTACCGTCCGTTTGCAGATGCCGTGGCAGATACACTTGACGGAGCAGACACCGTGATAGACGCTGGCTGCGGAGAGGGATATTATTCTAACATAATTGCCGAGCGCGTACGAAACGTTTACGGCTTTGACTTGTCAAAGCACGCGTGTGACAAGGCGGCTAAACGCGCCAAGATGGCAAACAACGGCGCTTTCTTCGGCGTTTCAAGCGTGTTCCAGCTTCCTGTGGCTGATAAATCAGCTGACGTTGCTGTAAGCCTTTTTGCGCCGATTGCAGAGGAAGAGTTTTTACGTATTCTTAAAAATGATGGACTTCTCATTGTCGGTGCGGCTGGGAAAAAGCATTTGCTTGAACTAAAACAAGCAATTTACGCCGAAGCGTACGAGAATGAGGGCAGACGCGATTTGCCCAGCGGGTTTTGCGAGGTAGACCGTAAAAACGTCACATACACCTTCGTGTGCGACGATGTGAAAAACCTTTTTATGATGACGCCTTATGCGTTTAAGACGTCGCGAGAGGATATGGCGAAGCTTGACAGCATACAAAGCCTTGAAATAACGGCTGATTTCGATATATTTATTTATAAAAAAGCATAGAAATTGGGAGCAGTAAATGAAAGTTTCAGTGTGCATACCGATGTACAACGAGGAGAAAATAATAGGCGATACCATAGCAAACCTCGGCGAGTATATGGCAGAGAATTTTGACGATTATGAAATAATATTTTCCGACGACGGCTCGACGGACAATTGCCGCAAGATAGTCGAGGCGGCGAGCGATGGGCATATACGCGCTGTTGGTTACGGTGAAAACAAGGGCAAAGGCGCGGCGGTGCGGAACGGTGTGCTTAACGCCGACGGAGATGTTATCATCTTTACCGACTGTGACCTTGCGTACGGCCTCGGTGTGATAAAAACGGCTGTGAAAAAGTTTAAAAGTGAGTCTGACACGGATATTGTCGTCGGCTCGCGCAATCTCGACAAGAGCGGCTATGACGGATATACTCTCACTCGTAAAATCGCTTCAAAGGCGTATATAAAATGCCTTGCACTTGTGGCAGGATTTAAAATGACCGACTCGCAGTGTGGCTTCAAGGCTTTTCGAAAAGAAACGGCGCACGAGATTTTCAAAACGTGTGAGGTTAACGGATTTGCATTTGACTTTGAGGTGCTTATAAAGGCAAACAAACTCGGTGCAAAGATACGCGAAATGCCCGTTAAGGTTATAAATCACCACGCAAGCAAGGTAAACGTGCTACGCGACAGCATCAAAATGCTCCGTGATGTGGGGAAAATAAAAAAACGTTTGAAAA
>JAZNLM010000131.1:0-16183 GCA_045579105.1 Candidatus Flemingiibacterium sp. | reverse complement strand
AGGAGAGTGGGTTGACAAAACCCACTCTTAATTTATGCCCGACAAGATAAATAAACGGAGAAAACAAGTGAAACAGAGAAGATCATCAAAAAATATTGTCGGCACTGTAACCGAAGCACTCCAGCCCGTTATCAACGAGCTTGGCTACAGCCTTTGGGATGTGGAATATGTCAAGGAAGGCGCGGACTATTTCCTGCGCTTCACCATTGACCACGCCGACGGCGTTGATATAAACGCCTGCGAGAAGGTGCACCGCACCATTGATCCGCTGCTTGACGAGCTTGATCCTATTGAGGGCGCGTATCACCTTGAGGTGTCCTCGCCCGGAATAGAGCGTTCTGTTAAGTACGACTGGCACTATGAGGTGCTTATTGGTGCAAAGCTTTCGCTTCGCCTTTTTGCGCCGCACGAAGAAGTACCCGGTACGAAAACGCTTGTTGGCGTACTGAAAGCGTACAATGACGGAAATATCACACTCGAAGTTGACGGACGTGATATCATCGTGCCGCACGCATCGGTTTCCAAGGCAAATACAGTTTACGATTTTTGAAAAAATAACGAAAGGTTTGGTTATAAAAATGAATTCCGAATTATTTACGGCACTTGAACTGCTCGAGAAGGAAAAGGGCATAGACGTTGACTATATGCTCGAGCGTGTTGAAGCGGCACTCATCAGCGCATACAAGCGCGACACTAACGGACTTGCAAATGTTCGTGTTGACATCAACAAAACAAAGCAGGTTATCCGTATGTTTGAGCAGAAGACCGTCGTTGAGGAAGTTACCGATGAAAACCTCGAGATCACCCTCGAGGATGCACGCAAGATAAGCAAGCGTCATTCTATCGGAGATACCTGCGAGATCGAGCTTAAGCCCAAGAACTTCCGCAGACTTTCCGCACAGACCGCAAAGCAGGTCATCATTCAAGGTATCCGCGAAGCAGAGCGCTCGATGATGATTAAGGAATATGAATCCAAAAAGGAAGAAATCATCACTGCTATCGTTGATAAGGTGGATCCCGAAAACGAGGACGTACTCGTTGACACCGGAACAAGCAAGGTTTATCTCAAGAAGATGGACCAGATTCCGGGTGAGCACTTTAACGTGGGTGACCGCATCAAGGTGTTCGTTACCGAGGTTATGAAAGAATCTCTTCGCGGTCCGCTCGTATCTCTTTCGCGTACTGCACCGGGACTTGTAAAACGTCTTTTCGAGCTCGAAATTCCCGAAATTCAGGACGGAACAGTTGTTATTATGTCTATAACCCGTGAGGCGGGTTCGCGTACCAAGATGGCTGTAATGAGCCGCGATCCCAACGTTGATCCCATTGGTGCCTGCATCGGTAACCGCGGTATGCGTATTCAGGCTATCACCAAGGAGCTCCGTGACGAGAAGATTGATATCATTAAGTACAGCGAGGATCCTGTTGAGTACATCAGCGCGGCACTTTCGCCCGCTACTGTTAAGGAAGTCGTTATCGACAGCGAGAAGTCCTGCCGCGTAGTTGTGGATGCAGATCAGCTCTCGCTCGCTATCG
This sequence comes from Candidatus Flemingiibacterium sp., assembly GCA_045579105.1. GTDB lineage: Bacteria > Bacillota > Clostridia > Oscillospirales > CAG-272 > Flemingiibacterium. The sequence goes on along the minus strand of JAZNLM010000131.1, from coordinate 14,647 downwards.
GTAAGGAAGGTCAGAACGCACGCCTTGCGGCACGTCTTACCGGTTTTAAGATTGACATAAAGACTCGTGAGGCGCTTCTTGCCGAGGATGCTGCAAAGCAAGCATTTATTGATGCTGCTGACGGCGAAGCAACCGAAGCGTAAGCGATATGTACACTAGCATAGAATAAACGGCGTCCGTTAAGGCGGTTGTGATGTCGGACGGATGCTGTGGTTCGGAGGGAACAGTATTTTGCAGGAAAAAAGTGCAAAACCGAAAAAGAAAATACCCGAGAGAAGATGTCTTGGGTGCGGTGAGTCGAAGCCGAAGGCAGAGCTTGTAAGGGTAGTCCGCGCGCCGGACGGAGCTGTATCGCTCGACCTTACCGGCAAAAAATCGGGGCGCGGAGCATACGTTTGCAAAAATGCCGAGTGCCTTAAGAAGTGCAGGAAGCGCAGAAGCATTGAGCGTGCGCTTGAGGTGGAGATCCCCGAAGATCTCTACGACGCACTTATAAAGGAGCTTGCCGAAAATGAATAAAGAAACCGTCACAAAAAAAGACGGCACAGTGCATACGCTTGCTGACGGCGGGACAAAGAAGCTTTTGTCACTGCTTGGCTTTGCAGCCAGAGCGAGAGCGCTTGTGTGCGGCACGGATCAGTGCCGTGACGAAATCAGGCGTGGCAAATTACACCTTGTGGTAGTTGCCGCCAACGCTTCGGATAATACGAAGAAGCGGATAGCTGATGCCTGCAGATATTACGGGTGCGATATGGTAATTGCCCCCACAGACTCCCTCGAACTCTCCAACAGAATAGGTAAGAGCGCAAATATAGCCGTTATCGGTGTGACCGATGCGAATTTTATAAGCGGCATTAAGGCACTCTTTGGTTCCGAATCACACTGATATGACTGAAAGGATGATTGATAGAATATGGCAGCAACGCAGAAAAATCAGACTAAAATAAGCGCACTTGCCAAGGATCTCGGCCTCAAGAATAAGGATATCGTTGAGGTGCTCACACAGGGTGGTGTTGAGGGGAAATCCTCTTCCGCTTCACTTACTGCCGATGAGTTCGATCTTGTTATGAATACGCTTACCGAGCGTACGCAGATCGACAGTATGGGAGATTACCTTGACAAGAAATCAAGAATAGTTATTGAGAAGCCCAAGGCTAAGGAAGAACCGAAGGCAGAAGAAGTAAAGGTCGAGGAGCCGAAGAAAGAGGCTATCAAAGCTGAAGAACCAAAGAAAGAAGTTCTGAAGGCAAATGCAGAGGAACCCAAAGGGGCTGCAGCAACTAAACTCGAATCGCCCAAGGCGGAAGCTCCAAAGAAGGCAGAGCCGACCAAGGTCGACACTCCCAAGCCCAGAATGGATGCGCCTGCGCGTACCGACAGTCGTCCGCAGGGTAACCGTGATTTTCAGCCTCGCGACGGACAGCGTCCGCAGGGTAACCGTGATTTTCAACCCCGCGACGGACAGCGTCCGCAGGGCGGCCGCGACTTTCAGTCCCGCGACAATCGTCAGGGTGGTCGCGACTTCCAGCCCCGCGACAATCGTCAGGGTGGCGGCTTCAAGGATAAGGATTCCTCAAACGAGCGCCGTACTCCTTCATCAAAGCGCGAGCCGGTACACACCTACGTTCGCGGACAGAATGCAGGTAAGAACACGGGAGAGAGCCGCATAGTTGATATGCGCACCTCGTCTGTTGACCTTGACAAGTACGACGAGCATCTTGAGAATCTCGCTGCGGACACCGGTGTTGATGGACGCGCGCAGAAGCAAAAACTTAAGAAGCAAAACACCCGTGACTTCCGTTCGCAACGCGAAAAAGAGCGTATGGCTATGGAAAAAATGCGCAAGCAGGGCATCGAACGCGCAAAGAAGCAGCCGCTTCAGATCACTGTTCCCGACGAAATTTCCGTCGGCGAGCTTGCATCCCGTCTTAAGATAACCGCAGGCGAGGTTATAAAGAAGCTTATGATGCTCGGCGTTATGGCTTCCGTAAACGAGATCATCGACTACGATACGGCTTACCTCGTTGCCGACGAGCTTGGCGCGAAGGTAACCAAGGAAGTAGTTATCACTATAGAAGAAAAGCTGTTTGACGAAGCAGAGGACAGCGCCGAAAATCTTGTGCCGCGCAGCCCCGTTGTCTGCGTAATGGGACACGTTGACCACGGTAAGACATCGCTGCTTGATGCTATCCGCCACACCAACGTTACCTCGGGTGAGGCAGGCGGTATTACTCAGGCGATCGGTGCGTACCGCGTAAACGTTCAGGGACGTGACATCACGTTTCTTGACACCCCTGGCCACGAGGCGTTCACCGCAATGCGTGCACGCGGTGCGAAATCCACTGATATCGCAATCCTCGTTGTTGCCGCTGACGACGGCATTATGCCTCAGACGGTTGAAGCTATCAACCACGCAAGAGCGGCAGGTATTGATATAGTTGTTGCAATAAACAAGATGGATAAGCCCACTGCTAACCCCGATAACGTTAAGCAGGAGCTTACTAAATACGAGCTTGTTCCCGAAGAGTGGGGCGGCGACGTTATCTGCGTTCCCGTATCCGCGCTCACCAAGATGGGCATTGACGACCTTCTCGAGAATGTGCTTCTTGTTGCGGATATGAAGGAGCTTAAGGCTAACCCCAACCGCCGTGCTAAAGGTCTTGTGCTTGAAGCAAGACTTGATAAGGGCCGCGGTCCTGTGGCAACCGTGCTCGTTCAGAACGGTACGCTCAATGCGGGCGACATCGTTATCGCAGGTACTGCGGTAGGACGTGTACGCGCTATGACCGACGATAAGGGTAAGCAGGTTAAGACAGCCGGTCCGTCCGTTCCTGTTGAGATTATCGGTCTTGCCGAGGTTCCCGAGTCGGGCGACGAGTTTGCGGCTGTTGAAGACGAGCGTATGGCTCGTGAGCTTGCGGAACAGCGCCGTGAAAAGGCGAAGAACGAGGCGTTCAAGGCAAACGCAAAGGTTAACCTCAATGACCTCTTTGCGCAGATTTCCGAGGGCGTTAAGGATCTTAACATCATCGTTAAGGCTGACGTCGGCGGTTCTGCGGAAGCAGTTAAGCAGTCGCTTATGAAGCTTACCAACGAGGAAGTTCGCGTTAACATCATTCATACGGCAGTCGGCGGTATCACCGAGGGCGACGTAATGCTCGCGGCGGCATCCAATGCGCTGATTGTAGGCTTTAACGAACGTCCTGTCAAGACCGCAATCGATATGGCAGAGAAAGAATCCGTTGTAATTCGCACATACCGCATCATTTACGAGTGCATCGAAGAAATCGAAGCCGCTATGAAGGGTATGCTTGCGCCGAAGTTCAAGGAAGTTGTACTCGGTCACGCTGAGGTACGTCAGACTATTCACGTTCCGAATGTCGGCACTATCGCAGGTTCGTACGTTCAGGACGGTAAGGTATCGCGTAACGCACAGATTCGCGTAGTACGAGACGGCGTTGTGATATTCGAGGATAAGATCTCCTCTCTCAAGCGTTTTAAGGACGATGCGAAGGAAGTTGCGCAGGGCTACGAGTGCGGTATCGGACTCGAGCGCTTCAACGACATCAAGGAAAACGACGTTCTCGAAGCATTCATTATGGAAGAGGTTAAGCCTCAGTAAAACAAAAAGAAATCGCATACCCGAGAGGGTATGCGATTTTTGTGCTTTTATTACCTCACACTCTCTTCCACTTAACTCCGCCTGCGATATCGGTGATCTCAATACCCTTAGCGAGAAGATCAGCGCGGATAGCATCAGCTTTTGCGAAATCCTTTGCCTTCTTCGCATCGCGGCGCGCTAAAATGAGCGCTTCCACGTCGGCATCGGTTTCACCTGCTTCGGAGATTATTGCAAATTCGCCCGATGCGCCTGCCGCGGATGCTTTTGCAAGCTCTTTGCGCTTGGTGTCGGCTTTTGCGATAAGGTCAAGACCGAGCACTTTATCGAAGTCCGCGAGGACTGCCAATTTGGTTGCGTCGTTTGTGTTATATTTAAGCACGTCGTAAACCGCGGTTACTGCGAGCGCTGTATTGAGGTCGTTTCCGAGCGATTCAATGAACTTTGCCTTGAGCGCGCCGAATGCCGCGGTGTCGATATCTGCCGGTGCGTCTTTGAGCGCCGCAATTTTCGCGATAAGCTTATTGTACGTTACAACCGCGTTGTCGAGATTCTCCCACGAGAACACGAGGTTCTTGCGGTAGTGCGATTGTAGGCAGAACAGACGGTAAACGAGCGGATCGTAGCCCTTTTCCTCGAGAAGCGATACGGTCAAAAACTCGCCCTTCGACTTTGACATTTTGCCCGAGTTGGTATTAAGGTGGTGAACGTGCATCCAATAATTGCACCATTTGTGGCCGAGGAACGCCTCGGACTGTGCAATTTCGTTAGTGTGGTGGGGGAAGGCGTTATCAATACCACCGCAGTGGATATCAAGGTCCTCGCCGAGATGCTTCATCGAGATGCCCGAGCACTCGATATGCCAGCCGGGATAACCAACGCCCCAAGGCGAATCCCATTTGAGCGCCTGATCCTCGAACTTGCTCTTGGTAAACCACAGAACGAAGTCGTTCTTGTTGCGCTTGTTGTTATCCTCTTCAACGCCCTCGCGTACACCGACTTCGAGGTCATCCTCGGAGAAATCGTTGAAAATGTAATACTGCGAGAGCTTGGAAACGTCAAAATAGACGTTGCCGCCCGCGAGGTATGCGTAACCCTTTTCGATGAGCGTTTCGATTATATGAATGTAATCGCCGATGCAGTTTGTCGCCGGCTCTACTACGTCGGGGCGCTTGATGTTGAGTTTGCGGCAATCCTCAAAGAACGCGTCGGTATAGAACTTTGCGATCTCCATAACGGATTTATTCTCGCGTTTTGCGCCCTTGAGCATTTTATCTTCTCCCGTATCGGCATCGGATGCGAGATGTCCGACGTCGGTGATGTTCATAACGCGCTTTACGTTATAGCCCTCGTAGCGGAGTGCTTTTTCGAGGATATCTTCCATAATATAAGAGCGAAGGTTACCGATATGCGCGAAATGGTATACGGTTGGTCCGCAGGTGTACATCTTAACGATGTCGGGACTGTTTGGTACGAAATCTTCACGCATACGCGTGGCGGTGTTGTAGAGTTTCATTGTTGTTCTCCTTGATGTTGATATAGGATACGGGGAAACGCGCTTTCTTGGAAGAAAGCTGCGCAAAGAACTTTATAGGACGCATTCGCTGACAGAGTGTTTGGCTAAACTGTAATTTGCGCTCTCGGTATCCGGGGCCCTTACCCGGAACCGTTTTGCGGTAATCGGGAGATTGCCATATTTTGGGCGTTGCGTCAAAAAGTAAGCGAATGACAGTTGTCTTGTAGGGACAGGCGTCCTCGACTGTCCGCAAAAATGGTGAAACGCTTTACTCTTTTTCCGCAAGCTTCTTTTCGAGCTGTTCGATCCTTACGGTCAATTTGCAGATCTCCTGTGCTACGGGGTCGGGAATATGTACTTGGTCTAAATCACAGTTTACCTTCGCGCCGGAGCGTTTTACTACTCTTGCCGGAATACCGACGGCGGTGGAGTTTTCGGGTATCTCATCGAGCACGACAGCGTTTGCGGCTATCTTTGAGTTGCTGCCTACCTTGAACGGTCCGAGCACCTTCGCGCCCGAGCCAACCATTACGTTGTCGCCGAGGGTGGGGTGACGCTTACCGACGTGCTTACCCGTACCGCCGAGGGTGACGCCTTGATATATGGTGCAGTTGTTGCCGATTACGGCAGTTTCGCCGATGACTACGGCGCTTCCGTGGTCGATAAACAGTCCCTTGCCGATCTTTGCGCCAGGGTGTATCTCGATACCCGTTAAGAAGCGTGCACCCTGCGATACCATACGCGCGGCGAAGCGGTGATCGTTTTTATAGAGCTTATGCGAGAGGCGGTACGCCAGAACTGCGTGAAAGCCGGAGTAGAGAAGAGCTACTTCCAAATCGCTCGTTGCGGCGGGGTCACGCTCTCTGATAACGCGGATATCATTCTTTATTTCATTCACGGTTTTTTTGACGCTTTTTTTCGTCTTTTCAAAATCGAAGTCCATGTATATCTCCTTCCAAAAAACAAAAAACACCTTACAAGATGCTACTGCATCATGTAAAGGCGTTGAACGCGGTCCCACTTTACGTTATACTCGACGGATACGATGTTATATCCCGCTTCAGTAACGCGAAGCAGACGGACACGGCTACGGTGGATTATGTCACTATCGCCGCATCGGCTCACGGACGCACTTGTTGTCGCAAAAAACATCCTGCGCTCACAGCACGCGTTTTACGCGGCGCAGTTCTCTGTAGACGTTTTATTACGGCTTCCTTCCGCTCACAGCCTTTGTGTATACCATTATTATATACGATACTTCAGGATTTGTAAACACCTTTTCGAAAAAAAGTGGAAAACTTTTTTAAGGAATGCATAAACTTGTCCGAATTTTGTATTTATGCATCGAAAATATACATTTATGCATAAATTTTATGCATTTTTTACATTCGCTGAAAAAACTTTTTTTCGCGGCAAATGACATTTGTATAGTATTGCTATTGCTTTTTGCCCCATATTAGTGTATCATATATACAACGTTTCAAAAACGAATTTTTATCCAAAAGGAGAAAACATTATGAAAAAGATTATCGCACTCACACTCGCAGTACTTATGACTGTGACCATGCTCGCATCCTGCGGAGCAAAGGGTAAGACACTCGCAGAAGTTAAAGAGGCTGGCAAGCTTACCGTTGCAACCAGCCCCGACTTCCCGCCCTTTGAAAGCCTCGAAGGCGAAGCTGTTGTTGGTATCGAAGTTGACATTATGAACCTTATCGCAGCAGAGCTCGGCGTTGAGCTTGAGATCGTTCAGATGGACTTCGACTCCGTTCTTCTCGGTATCCAGTCCGCAAAGTATGACTGCGGTATGTCCGGTATCACCGCAAGTGATGCCCGTAAGGAAAATATGCTCTTCACCACTCCTTACTACAATGCAGCACAGGTTATCGTTGTAGCAGAGGGTAGCGACATCACCGGCAAGGCTGGTCTTGAAGGCAAGAAGGTTTCCGTTCAGACTGGTACCACTGCTGATGAGGGTTGCAAGGAACTCCTCGGTATTGACAACGTAAGCGCATTCGCAGCAAACGCTGACGCAAAAGCTGCCCTCACCACCGGTAAGGTAGACGCTTGGGTAGTTGACAACCTCACCGCTATTCAGATGGTTGAGGAAGGAGACGGTCTTGTTATCCTCGATGAGAAGATGACTGAAGAGCCTTATGCATTTGCATTCGCATTCGGTTCCGAAGATCTCGTTGCGGCAATCGACGAAGTTCTCACCGCGCTTATCGCTGACGGTACTGTTGAGTCTATCTTCGAAAACTACGGAGAAACCTACTTCAAGCCCTAAACCCCAAAATAATTAACATTGTAGCGGCTCCGCACAATTTTATGCGGAGCTGCTTCTTGAGTTTTATGAACTCACTCACGGAAAGGAAAAACACAGATGAGCTGGTTTGACAAGCTTCAAAAGACCTTTATTGAAGGCGAGCGTTATATGTGGCTCGTTGACGGTCTTAAAAATACCCTGATAATCACTCTGGGCGCTCTTCTCATTGGTGTTATCATAGGTTCTATCATAGCGATAGTAAAATATTTTTGCGAAGGAAATAAAAAGCTTCGCGTATTCAGCTGGATTTGCGATGTTTATACCACGGTTATTCGCGGAATTCCTGTTACGGTTCTTTTGATGGTGTTCTTCTTTGTCATTTTTGTGACGGCCAAAGACGGTGTTCCCGTGGCAATCGTGGCTTTCGGTATCAACTCCGGCGCTTATATGGCAGAGCTTATCAGAAGCGGTATCAGCGCGGTCGACAAGGGACAGATGGAGGCGGCAAGAAGTCTTGGTATGTCAAAAGGTCAGGCTATGGCTAAAATTATCATGCCGCAGGCAATCAAGAACATTCTCCCTGCTATCGGTAACGAGTGTATAGCACTTTTAAAGGAAACTTCTGTTGCAGGTTACGTTGCCGTAACCGATGTTACAAAGGCGGCTACGAATATCAGAAACAAAACCTTCGATGCCGTAAACCCTATAATTCTTCTTGCACTTATCTACCTTGTGATGGTAATTATTATGACTCGCCTTTTGGCGGTACTTGAAAGGAGGCTGCAGAAGAGTAATGGAAAATAATAATTTCGATACTAAAGCTATTATTCGTGTTCGCGGCCTTGAAAAGTCGTTTGGCGAGCTGTCTGTACTTAAAGGGATTGATGTTGACATAAACAAGGGCGACGTGGTTTGTATAATCGGACCTTCCGGCTCGGGTAAGTCTACGTTCCTTCGCTGCCTCAACATGCTCGAAATTCCCACCGGCGGAAGTATTCTTTTCGACGGCGCGGACCTTATGGATAAGGGCGTAAAGCTTAATCAGCACCGTCAGAAAATGGGCATGGTGTTTCAGCAGTTCAACCTCTTTCCACATATGACGATACTCGACAACATAACCTGCGCTCCGATTATGCTCAAAAAGGTACCCAAGGAAGAGGCTGAAAAGAAGGCTATGGAGCTTCTTTCGAGAGTAGGTCTTACCGAAAAGGCGTCAAGCTATCCCAATCAGCTTTCGGGCGGTCAGAAACAGCGTGTTGCGATAGCGCGAGCTCTTGCGATGAACCCCGAAGTGATGCTTTTTGACGAGCCAACGTCCGCACTTGACCCCGAAATGGTCGGCGAAGTACTCGACCTTATGAAGGAGCTTGCCAATGAGGGGATGACGATGGCGGTGGTTACTCACGAAATGGGCTTCGCCCGTGAGGTTGCATCGCGCATACTCTTTATGGATGAGGGAAAGATACTTGAGGAAAACACTCCCAAGGAATTTTTTGCGGCTCCGAAGCATCCGAGAACAATAGAATTTTTGTCTAAGGTACTGTAATTTTTAGCGGCGCTCAAATGAGCGCCGCTGCTTATTCGGGGAGAGTTCACTATTTAGTAAAAATCGCGAAAAACCGCGGTAAATGTAAAATAATTTCTTTGCCTGCTTACCCCATTGACACGCATAAAGTTATGTGCTAAAATTATTTTATAATAAGTAAAGGCTTGGCGTATTTGAGCCTTTTGGCAAACATACAAACTATCAACGGAGCATATCAATGACATACAAATTTAAGTTGCGTATAACGGCGCTTTTTGCATGGGTTCTTGTCGGTGCGCTTTCGCTTTCGGCGCTTCCGGTCAAGGCTGATGAAACGAAGGGAAGTGTGAACGAAACGATCCCGTCCGTGTCCTCGCCCGACGAAACCCAGGACACTGTTTCCGTATTCCCCGACGTCAAAGCGAGCGATTGGTTCTTCCGCGACGTTATGACGCTTACTGAGAAACAGATACTCAACGGTTATCCCGACGGAAAGTTCCACCCCGAACGCGAGATAAGCAATGCGGAATTTGTGAAAATTCTGATGGTGGCTGTCGGCGAAGATATTTCAGAGGAACTCGACTTTCTGCTTTTCCCAGAGCACTGGGCATCTGTGTATATATCACACGCGTATAAAGCCGGGGTGTTGACCGACGACGATATCATAGCGGGATTTGACCCGTCAGCACCTATTACTCGCGCGGCAATGACAAAAATGATGATACTTGCGCTCGGAATCGACGTTGTTCGCATCGACGATCCGTTCGTAGATATATCGGACGCTTACGCTTCAACCGCATATAAGGAATATTTGCTTCGCGGATATCTGATGCCCGACGGTACACGTATTTACAACGGCGAGGGCAATGCGCTTCGCAGTGAGGCGGCGGCGATAATCGTTCGTGTGCTTGATTATCTTGATGAACCGTACGAGTATAAGAGAGATGCCATACTTTCAAATGCGGCAGAGAATAAGCTCAACACCGAGTCGGAGCTTATTGATCTCTTCTATGTATTAAACCGAGAATTTGTGCAGGAATTCACTTTTATGAGCGACATTCCGTTCGATACGTGGAAGAACTATTACCGTCATGCGAATGTCATCTATCTCGAATATTTCTATACCACATCGCTCAGTTGCTCCTACGATGCGAACAATCCTGTGGAATATCACCTCACACTTCGCTATCCAGGCGAGATAGATACGCTCAAAGCGCTCCATGAAAGGGCTATTGAGAAGACAGATAAATTTGTTGATGCAGTTATCACAGAGGGTATGAGTGATGCCGATAAGGTTAAGGTAATACATGATTATATTATACTCAACTGTGCATATGATTACAACAACTATCTTGCAGGGAAGGTACCCTTTGAGGCCCGACTTGCTGCAGGAGTTCTGTGCAACAAGGCGGCGGTATGTCAAGGATACGCCGCGGCGTTTAATATGCTGTGCAGACGTGTCGGAATAAGATGCGTAGTTGTGGCGGGTACAGCACCGGCAAGTACCGACGAGCATGCTTGGAATATGGTGCTCATAGACGGCAAGATATACCACGTAGACGTTACACACGACGACCCTGTACCTGATATGACGGGACGCATAAGCTACCGGTATTATATGCTCTCCGATGTGGAAATGGCTGAGCTTGGGTATGTATGGGATAAGGGGCAGTCAAATCTCAAATATTTTTATTAAAGCATAGTCGAATAATAAAACAAAGAGCACCGCGCATCACTGCGCGGTGCTCTTTTGTCTGTAGCGGCTCGGTGTTATACCGAGCTTGTTTTTGAATATGCGGCTGAAATAGGTAATGTCAGAAAAGCCCGACTGTTCGGCTATTTCGGATATTGACAGCGTTGTGTGCTCAAGCAAATTCTTTGCTATGTTCAGACGGTATTCTAGTACGTATGCGCCCGGCGTTAAGCCGTACGCACTCTTGAAAATGTCATTAAGCCGTCTTGGCGTAACGCCGTATATTTCGGAGAGTGTCTGAGTTGAGATGTTCTCACCAAAGTGCGCTCTTATATAGTCTTCAACGCGTGTAATCGCGCTACTTTTGGGGTGATATCCTTCGTGGCGAAGAGCATCAATTAAGTACAGAAGGTCGTACGTCATCGACATTATTCTGTGGCGGTCTGATGCGTCGAAACGCATATAAACGGCGTAAAGTCGCTCAAACGCCGTCTTGATGGCAGGATTTTTTGCGGCGAGCACGAAGCTTGGGATATCAACGTCATCAGTCGACGTGAAATGTATCGCGATAGACTCGCAGGGCTCGCGTTGGACGGCTGAATATACTTCGGTTTTGTTAAAAAACAGAACGGTGTCAGCTTTCACCTTCAAGTTGCGGTTGCCGAAATCGTGCGGAACGTCGCCCGATAGCTGATATGCAAGGATATGGTGCGCGCGCGGCGTTGAAATCCACGCTTTTTCGCTTGTTTTAAAGCGCATCGCCGCGGTTACATCTGATACTGTAATGTCAGAGAAGTTCATTATTTCACTCCCTTTGCTACAAGTATAGCACGGATATTCTATAATGTAAAGGCTTTTTTTTAAAAATATATTTCCGAAAAGTACAGAATTTCCGAATAGTATATTGCCAGCCTAGGATGTGCGTGATATACTCAAAGTACGAACTAAACACAATTCTACTTTTGTGAGGTTAATATGGGATTTGATAAACTGCGCGCAGAACTGCGCAATTATTACGAAAATATTGTTAATGATAGAGCGGACGCATTCAATAAAGTTTGTGTTGACGAGCTTGAACGCAGATATACTGAAAATATGAGCGCATATCAGATGAAAGCGCTGCAGTATGAAACGATAGTGGAGCTTTGTGAGCCGATGATATTTGACAATTCGCCGTTCTATTACGAAATGGGTACGATGGTGGCTCACTGCGACGGCGCTAATATCTGGCGCGGTGGTCACGAGCACGCAGGTGGATGGGCGTTCAGACGCAACCGACATATATACGCGGACACATATCCTGAAATGCTTGAACGCGCAAGAGCACAGAAGCGCTCACAGCTTTATCTCATCTGCGGCGATTTCAGCGATGAACTGCAGCATTTTCAGTTCAACTACCGTCCGCTTATATCGGGCGGTCTGCGCAGCGTTTATGAAAAGGCACTCGCACAGCTTGAAAATGCAAAGACGGACGAGGAACGGGAATACTTAAACGCAACTATCACGTGTACCTTGAGCCTTAAACGTCTTGCTGAAAAGTTTGCCGAGGCGGCAGAAGAGCGTCTTCCCGCACTTACGGATGAAAATGCAAGAAAAAATGCTGAGCTTATCGCAAAGACCGCACGGCGTGTACCGTGGGAAGCGCCCGAAACGCTTTACGAAGCACTCAATATGTACGCATTTATGCGCAAAGCCGGCGGTTCGCTCGAGGGTATCGGATACAATACATTTGGCAGACCGGACTTTGATCTTTACCCGATTTACAAGCGCGAACTTGAACGCGGCGATATAACCGAGGATGAGGCACTTGACCTTATAAGTAAATTCCTTATCACGTGGGACTGTCACTATGACCACGATATGAAAATGGTTGGTTACGCTGACCATGAGTTTGAAAATACGTACGTTATTGGTGGCTGTGATACCAACGGGGAGCCTGTGTACAATGATCTTACACGACTCTTCATCAAGGCGAACCGCGTGGAAAAGATAATCTACCCCAAAATTAAGGCGCGTTTTGGTTCGAATTCTCCGAAAGAGTACCTTGACGAGCTTAACAAAGCTGTGCTTGGCGGCAACAGTGCGATACTTTATCAGAACGATGATATGTGTATTCCCGCGCTTGTTCGCCTTGGACGAACTATTGAAGAAGCACGTGACTATATTGCTTCTGGTTGTTGGGATATGAAGTGCAACGGTATAGAAAAGCCCGATGCAGGTGCGTACGTCAATCTTCTTCGCGTTTTTGAGATGACCGTGCACAACGATCGAGAGATGATGAAGAGGGTTCAGCTTGAACTTATTCCGTTTGATGGAGCCGGAAGCTTTGACGAGCTTTATGATATTATGTTTGCGAACTTCAAGCGTCTTTTTGAGGTGCGAGCAGAGATCGTGGCAGTTGGAGCGCCGCTTCGCACGAAGGTGGATCCGCTTATGCTGACCTCGATGACTATGGAGGGATGTCTTGATAAGCGTAAGGATTTTACCGCAGGTGGTGCAAAGTACAACGATGATATGTTCTACTTCGTTGGTTTCCCGAATATCGTTGACTCTCTGATTGCGATAAAAACGCTTTGCTTTGACAAGAAGCTTTGCACGCTCGACGAGCTTTTGGTGGCTGTACGAGCTGACTGGCAGGGCTTTGAGGAGCTTCGTCGTGCAGCGCTTTCGTGCAATTGTTGGGGTGATGCGAGTGAGGCTTCTCAAGAGATGTCTGCGCGTCTTTGGGACGATCTTTATGCGGCGCTTGACGGACTTCCGACAAAGTTTGGCGGAAAGATAGGTATGGGACACCTTACTTACACAGAAATACGTTTCTGGGGCGAAATGACACGTGCTACTCCCGACGGCCGTCTTGGCGGCAGTTGCTTCTCGCAGGGACTTACGCCGTCGCGCCTGCACAAAATCGACTCGGTGACTACTGTTGTGAGCAGTGCACGCGCGCTTGATTTTTCAAAATGTGCCGGCAACTCGGTAGTAAATATGATATTACCGGCGGCGAGAATGACACCGGAAATATTCGAAGCAATGCTTCGCTCGATCGCCGTCAGCGGTTTTCAATCGTTGCAACTTAACTGCGTTACGAAAGAGGAACTTCTCGACGCGCAGATTCATCCGGAAGAACATGAGGATCTGGTTGTGCGTGTGACAGGATTTTCCGCGCGTTTTACGGCGCTTTCCGAGGGATGGCAGGACGAGTTTTTATCGCGTAACTTTTATGAATAAAAAAGCAGGCGGGCTTTTGCCCGCCTGTATTTTATGTGCGAGTATCGCACGGATAGACCTCGCCGTCTGCGGCGGCTCGGGGACGCGACCACGCGCAAAGCGCGTGGGGAAACGTCCAATGCTCCTTGGGCGCACAGGGGAGGGCGAAAAAGGGGGGGATAAGCTCATGTTTCCGCATACTCCGCCCCTCTCTTGTGCCTCTCCACCTCTTGGCTATGCCAAAGATGCATCGGCCAGATTACAGAGTGATAATAATACCACAGAGTATCTATTTAACGGCGCCGCCGAGCTCCTAAAAGGCTCGGCGGTGCATTTCGTCAGTTACAGCAAGCCGAACACCTGCGCCTTAATCTAACAGTTCACGCCCACGGCGAAGCGTCTGTACGCCACTATCCAAATGCACAAATTTGCATGAAGCGCAGCTAGCAAATTTGTGCCATTGAATAATCACTCTATGGTACGATAGTGACAGCTCGTCGAACACAACGCGCAGCTGCGCGAGGACCCACGGTGAACTCCCACCATAACCAAGGAAAGGGGGGAAGTTCCAGGAGTGCGAAAAACTGCGGCAGCTGGTTGTCGCCCTCTTCGATTCGCGTCCCCAAGCCGTCAACGGCGGCGAGGCACTTTACGAGCGTTTAGCAAGAAAACGAAAAAACCGTCGCATTTGCGACGGTTTTTATCATAGCTAAAAATTAGCCAAGCTTTGCATAGTTGACCTTTACACCGGGGCCCATAGTCGAAGCGACTACGCAGCTCTTGATGTACTGACCCTTGGTTGCAGCGGGCTTTGCCTTGATGAT
>JAZNLM010000130.1:0-5366 GCA_045579105.1 Candidatus Flemingiibacterium sp. | reverse complement strand
CAACGCCAGGCCCAAGAAAGTTTTAAATTACAATAATCCTTTGGATTTATTTAATGATTCTATCAATAAGTGTTGCACTTAGCTTGACAAATCATCTTACCAGAGGAACGGATAAATGGTCTTCCCCTGTCTTGACACATTCGCAGAGATGTGGTATACTAATTACGTTAAAATTCCCGTGAAAGGAGCGCGCAAATGCCCGAAAAAATACTTGTTGCAATGAGTGGCGGAGTGGATAGCTCAGTTGCCGCTTATCTTATAAAGCAAAAAGGCGTGGATGCAGTGGGCGTCACGCTGAAGCTCTTTTCAAATGAGGATATTTCTCTTGACACAGACAAGACCTGCTGTTCGCTTTCCGACGTAGAGGATGCGAGAAGTGTGGCGACTCGACTCGGCTTTGAACACCACGTTTTTAATTTCAGCGATAATTTCAAAGAAAAAGTCATTGACCGCTTCATATCCACCTACGAAGCAGGCGGAACACCCAATCCGTGCATCGACTGCAACCGTTTCATAAAGTGGCAGCAGCTTTTAATGCGAGCTGATTTAATGGAGTGCTCGCATATCGCGACGGGCCATTACGCGCGTATCGAGCGCGATGCATCCACGGGACGCATGCTCCTGAAACGTTCGGCGGACAAGAGTAAGGATCAAACCTACGTTTTGTGGGCACTAACGCAGGAACAGCTTTCGCGTACCATATTACCGCTCGGCTCTCTTTCAAAGGAAGAGGTGCGTTCTCTCGCTCTTTCGCAAGGCTTTATCAATGCCGACAAGCCCGACAGCCAGGACATCTGCTTTGTGCCCGACGGCGATTATGCAGGCTTTATCGAGCGCTATACGAAAAAAACACCCGAAACGGGTGATTTCATCGATGCCGACGGCAATGTAGTCGGACAGCACAAGGGTATTATACGCTATACTATCGGTCAGCGTAAGGGACTCGGCGTGGCTATGGGCAGACCAATATTCGTCACCAATATAGATCCGATTACAAACATCGTAACTCTCGGTGACGAGCTGCTTTTATTCAAAAAATCGCTCTATGCCCACGATATCAACCTTATCGCCGCGGAACGCATTGACACGCCGATACGTGTCAGCGCGAAGATACGTTACGGCACAAGGGAAGCGCTCGCAACTGTCTGTCAGACGGGCGAAGACGAGCTTTTTATCGAATTTGACGAGCCACAGCGTGCCCCTACTCGCGGACAGTCGGTGGTGCTTTATGACGGTGATACGGTTGTCGGCGGTGGAATTATAACGTAATTCCGTCAAGAAACGCTTTAAGATCGCTTGGCGCGATGTTCTCACACACGAGCTTATTAAAAATGCGTTCCGCTTCGCTTTTGTCGCAAGTTACAGTTTCGATGACGGTACTTTCGCCAAAGCCCTCGGCGGCGATGCTGTAAACGGTGCGGTGCTCGGTGTAAATGGGCATAAGCAGTACGGCGTATTCAAGTGTTGCCGCGTTATTTACGTGTTTTTTCGCATAGAATACTGCTGAATTTATTTGATTTTGCTTCACTCACAGATACCTCGAAATAAAGTATCCGCATACCGGTATGTGGTAATTTCATAATACCACAAAACGATCGAAATATCAACAAAAATCGCAGGCTGATTTCGACAAATTGCGACGGCGGAAATTTTCGGAAAAACAGCTAAAAGCTATTGCAAAACAATTTTTTATTTGATATAATAATAGAAGAATCGGCAATTTTACAAAATTGTACCGTTTAAATCAAAATTTATATGAAAGAAAAGGTATAATAAAATGGGTGCACAACTTACAAATAATGACAAGCGCACGTGCTACGTTGCAGAGCTTTCTGCGAAAAATATAGGTGAGCACGTTTGCCTTATGGGCTGGGTACAGCGTCAGCGTGACCTTGGTTCTCTTATCTTCGTTGATCTTCGTGACCGCTCCGGTATCGTTCAGCTCGCTTTTGACGATAGTACAGACAGAGCTATATTCGCTACAGCATTCGCGCTTCGCTCGGAGTTTTCTATCTGCGTGAAGGGTACAGTCCGCGCACGCGGAGAGGGCGCCGTAAACAAGAATATCCCCACGGGTGAGATTGAGATTGCTGTTGATGAACTCAAGGTATTCTCCAAGGCCGAAACTCCCCCCTTTGAGATTGTTGAGAACAGTGACGTTAAGCCGGAGCTTCGCTTAAAGCACCGCTATCTTGACCTTCGCCGTCCCGATCTTGCAAACAACATAATTGCACGCTCAAAAATTGCAAAGATCGTTCGCGACTACTATATGGAAAACGGTTTTTTAGAAATCGAAACTCCTTGCCTTATCAAGCCTACTCCTGAAGGCGCGCGTGACTATCTTGTTCCTAGCCGCGTACATCCCGGCACATTCTACGCGCTTCCGCAGTCGCCGCAGCTTTATAAGCAGCTTCTTATGCTTTCCGGTTTTGACCGTTACATTCAGATAGCTCGCTGCTTCCGCGACGAGGACCTTCGTGCTGACCGTCAGCCCGAGTTCACGCAGATCGACCTTGAGATGTCCTACGTTACCGAGGACGACGTTATGAATATCAACGAGAAGTTCATCGTTCGTCTGTGGAAGGAGTTCCTGGGCGTTGATCTTCCCACTCCGTTCCTTCGTATGACATACGCAGAGGCTATGGAGCGCTTCGGCTCCGATAAGCCCGATGTGCGATTCGGTTACGAGCTTCAGGATATCTCCGATGTACTCACAAATTGCGGCTTCAAGGTGTTTGCGGACACTATCGCAAACGGCGGCTCGGTACGTGCTATCGTTGTAAACGGCGAGGCTGCAAAGTTCTCGCGCAAAGAGATCGACTCACTTACCAACTTCGTTAAGTCCTACAAAGCAAAGGGACTGGCTTGGTATAAGAACGTTGCAGGCGAGGTTTCCTCGTCCTACGCGAAGTTCCTCACCGATGAGGAGAATGCGGCAGTTCTGGCAAAACTTGGTGCAGGTGAGAACGATATCATCTTCATCGTTGCTGACAAGAACAGCGTTGTTTACGACTCTCTCGGCGCACTCCGCTGTGAGATTGCAAAGCGTCTTGGTCTTCTGAAGACTGACGATTACAAGTTCCTTTGGGTAACCGAGTTTCCGCAGTTCGAGTACGACGAGGAAGACGGCAGATACTACGCAAAGCACCACCCCTTCACAATGCCCATGGAAGAGGACCTTGCAAAGTACGCAGACACCGATCCTTCAAAGATCCGCGCAAAGGCTTACGACATCGTGCTTAACGGTTATGAGCTTGGCGGTGGTTCGGTACGTATCCACGATGCGGAGATCCAGGCGAAGATGTTTGATCTGCTTGGTCTTACCAAGGAAGAAGCAAACGAGAAATTTGGCTTCCTTCTTGAAGCGTTCAAGTACGGTGTACCGCCGCACGCAGGTATGGCATTCGGCTTCGACCGTCTGTGCATGCTCGCGCTCGGTCTTGACGATATCCGCGACGTTATCGCGTTCCCGAAGGTACAGAATGCGTCCGAGCTTATGACCGGCGCGCCCGCACTTCCCGATATGAAGGCTCTCGGCGAGCTTTCTATCGCAGTTGTGGCTGAGGAAAAGACAGAAGAATAAAAATTAACTCCCCGACATATTGAAGTGCCGGGGAGCCGTTTTATAATCAAAACAGTTTTAAGTACATAAAATCAACGTCGAAAATACGGTCATTGATTTTGAAAAAGCCTGGATAGGTGAAAAGCTTTTCGAAACCGTATTTTTCATAAAGGTGGATTGCGGCAGGATTATCGCTTCTGACCTGCAAATCAATAATTTCGAAGGAGTTTTGTTTAGCAAAATCGATGACCGCCGATAGAAGCTGACCGCCGATCCCCTTATTCCAATAGTCTTTAAGTATGCTTATACCGAAGTCCCCTCGGTGGCTCATTCTGCGCGGCATACGACTGATGGTTGCACTTCCGATAATCTTTTCGCCGTCTTTTGCAACAAACATAGCACCGTCATCCGATGCTTCGAGTCCTGAAATAAAAGAAGCTTCTTGTTCAATTGTAAAGGGCAGACCTTCAGCACCGAAGGTCAGATTGTCGGTTTCGCCGCCGACTTGCTTTAGATATTCAAGTATCTGTGCGGCATCGACGGGAGAAGCTTTTTGTATTGTGATGTTCATTGTTTTTCTCTCGCTTGTGAATATTGAACTTTTGCTTTATTATAGCACAAAACATACCCGATAGCAATAGTTAAATAATCTTTTTCACATGTCTTGATTTATTAACACATTTGTGGTATAATAATATCTACGCAAGGTCGTAATTTTTGAAAGGACGTGATAGCATGGCAGATAAGACCGGAACAAAGCTTATAGCACCGAATAAAAAAGCGCGCCATGACTATTTCGTCATGGAAACTTATGAGGCCGGTATCGAGCTTTTTGGTACGGAAGTTAAATCCATTCGCCGCGGACAGGTCAATCTTAAAGATTCCTACTGCTATGTCGATAAGGGGGAGCTTTTCGTGTCTGGTATGCACATAAGCCCGTACGAGCAGGGAAATATATTTAACAAGGATCCCATGCGTATCCGCAAGCTGCTTATGCACAAGAAAGAGATAAACAAGCTTCTCGGTCTTGTCACACAACAAGGACTCACGCTCGTTCCTCTGTCGATGTATTTTAAAGGCTCGCGAGTGAAGATCGAGGTTGGTCTTTGCAAAGGTAAGAAGTTATACGACAAGCGTGATTCCGAGGCGGCAAGACAAGCAGGCCGCGACATTGAGCGTTCGATGAAGTCGAAGTCGTATGAAGGTTATTAGCGCGAAGTTATATTTAACGGAAAGTTAAATATTGCGATTCGCGCACTGAAATTCAAATTAAAAATGGGACCCAAACCCATTTTTGTTCGCGAAGCGAACACATTTGAATTTCCCTTAAGTTTATTTGCATCGCTTTGGGGCGGTGCACAGTTTTAGTATGCGATCTCTCTTGAGAAAATACACGCATCTATATGGGGGCGTAAAGGTTTCGACGGGGATTTTGACGTATGGTAAGCGGGTAGAGACGCCTGATCTCTTTAAAATTGGCAAAACTTAAAATTAAACGCTAATACTGAATTAGCTGCTGCCTAAGTGCAGCTGTCCGCCGGATGAGTACTGCGGCTTCCGCTCGGGCATCATTTAGCAGTGAACGTGAGCAGCCCTTTCGCACTTGACGCTGCCATGCACTAAAGTGATACCGCTCCCCTGAGCCTGCCGATTGGCGCCCGGGAGAGGGAATTTCAAAAAATTGGCTGCACCCGGAGAAAGCTATATTGATGGATTTTCGGACAGGGGTTCGATTCCCCTCGCCTCCACCAATAAAGGTTGATAATTCGGCATTTTTTGCTGATTTATCAGCCTTTTTTCTATG
>JAZNLM010000129.1:0-4877 GCA_045579105.1 Candidatus Flemingiibacterium sp. | reverse complement strand
CCCGTCCGACTCCTCCACCTACAGAACCGTTGAGGCGATCGAGGCTTGGGAGGCAGCTGTCCCGTTCGTTGCGTTTAAGAACAAGCTCATCATGGGCAAGATCGCAACCGAGAACGAGTTTGCGACCATGCACGAAGAGATCACCAACCGTATGACCGAGATCATGAAGCTCGCTATCAACGACGAGATCTCGCCCCGTATGGATCTCCAGAAGAACCCTGACGCTATTTCTTCCATCATGTTCTCCAACCAGAACGTACCTAACATGGAGCCCGGCCGTGAGCCCGACGTTCTCATGCCCAAGGAAGAGTGCCCCCGCGTTAAGGAGATCGCAGGCAAGATCAGAACCGCTACCGACAAGGACGGCAAGCCTGTTTCCAAGATGAAGATGTACAACCTTACCGACGGTCTGTTTGAGCCGATCATCGATAAGTTCTACGAGGATCCTACCCTTATCGCATACGGTGAAGACAACCGTGACTGGGGCGGCGCATTCGGCGTTTACAAGAAGATGACCGAGGCTATTCCTTATCACAGATTCTTCAACTCTCCTATTTCCGAGTCCGCTATCGTTGGCTCTGCAGTAGGTTACGCAATGTGCGGCGGCCGCGCTATCGTTGAGCTTATGTACGCTGACTTCATCGGCTGTGCAGGCGACGAAATCTTCAACCAGATGGCGAAGTGGCAGGCAATGTCCGCAGGTATCCTTAAGATGCCTATCGTGCTCCGCGTTTCCGTTGGTTCCAAGTACGGCGCACAGCACTCTCAGGACTGGACCGCTATCACCGCTCATATCCCCGGCCTTAAGGTAATCTTCCCGAATACTCCTTCCGATGCAAAGGGCCTTATGACCGCTGCTCTTAACGGTACTGACCCTGTTGTATGCTTCGAGTCCCAGAGAATTTACGGTATCGGCGAGCAGTTCATGAAGGACGGTGTTCCGGAAGGCAAGTACGAGATCACTCTCGGCGATCCCGATATCAAGCGTGAGGGTAAGGACGTTACCATCGTTACCATCGGTGCAACTCTCTACCGTGCACTTGACGCTGCAAAGACTCTCCAGGAGAAGTACAACATCTCCGCAGAGGTTATCGACGCACGTACTATCGTTCCCTTCGATTACACCAAGGTTATCGAGTCCGTTAAGAAGACCGGTAAGATTGTTATCGTTGGTGACGCTTGCGAGCGTAACTCTGTAATGAAGGATATGGCTGCTAACGTGGCAGAATTCGCGTTCGACTACCTCGATGCTCCTCCTGTAGCACTTGGTTCTCGCAACTGGATCACTCCTTGCTACGAGCTTGATGCTGAATTCTTCCCGCAGGCTGACGGCATTATCGACATCATTCATGAAAAGCTCATGCCCATCCCGGGTTACGTTGCAAAGACAAACTGCAGCGATGTTGAGCGCATGAACAGAAGCAAGCTTGGTCTGTAATTTAAAGTCTAATATTCATAGGGGCGGCCTCGGTCGCCCCTATGCTTGTTAAATAAGAGGTACTATGAAATTATACCTTAACACTATACACACTGATCCGCAGTTCAATCTTGCCGCGGAAGAATATCTTATAACTAATGCAAATGACGATATTATTATGCTTTGGCGCAATGAAGCCTCGGTGATTATCGGTAAAAACCAGAACGCATATGCGGAGATAAACTTCGATTTTACTGAGAAAAACGGAGTCAAAGTTGTTCGCCGTCTGACGGGTGGCGGTGCGGTTTTCCACGACCTCGGAAATGTCAATTTCACGTTTATATCACCAAAGGGTGGCGTGCTCGGCGAGGGAATACGTGAAGGCGGACTTGACTTCGCATACTTTACAAAGCCTATTATCAACGCGCTTTCCTCGCTCGGTATTACGGCGAAGCTGTCGGGCAGAAACGATATTGTTGTCGAAACAGATGACGGTGAGCGAAAAGTGTCCGGTAACGCGCAGTGCGTAATTGACGGCGCGACGCTTCATCACGGAACGCTTCTGTTTTCCGCATCGCTCGAGCGCTTGCAAGGAGCGCTTAACGTGGACCCGACGAAATTAAAGTCGAAGGGTATCGCAAGCGTGCGAAGCCGCGTGACGAATATAAAGTCGCTTTTGCCCGAGGATACGGCGGCAAAGGTATGCGATGCAGAGGCGTTTATGGCATTTCTCGGTGAGTATTTGTCACGCGAATTTTCCGCGGCACCTCAAGGCTTTTCACCCGAAGAAGAAGCCGGCATAGAAGCACTCGCAAAGGCAAAATATCGCACGAACGAGTGGAATCTTCGCAGATTTGCTACGTTTGAGCGTTCGGTAAAGCACCGCTTCGATTTTGGTACACTTGAGGCTTCGATGCATATTTCCGACGGTATTATCGCGCAGGTCAATATGTTTGGCGATTTCTTCGGTGTGCGCGATATCAACGAGCTTTCGGACAAGCTTCGCGGTGCCGTGCTCGTTCGTGAGGCGATTGAAGCGGCGCTTTGTGACGTGGACGTGAGCGAGTTTATATCCGGCGCTGGTGCAGAGGATATAGCTATGCTTCTCACGTCGGTGGATACTGTTTCATAAATGTTGACGGTTCGTTCATAAAAAGTTAATTACTTTTTCTTCAAAATATACTAAAATATTAGTATGGTAAAACATTACGTTATGAAAAATGAAACACATAACACCGAAGGAAGGTTTAAATTTTATGAATAAGCTTCACGACGAGAAAATTGACTTTTTGTTCAAGGGCATTCTTACTCTCGAAAACGTAGCAGAGTGCTACAGCTTCTTTGAGGACCTTTGCACTGTAGCAGAGCTTCAGGAAATGTCCAAGCGTCTGCTTGCGGCAAAGATGCTTAAAGATAATTATATTTACACCGAAATTGCTGAGCGCACCGGTCTTTCCACCGCGACTATCAGCCGTGTTAACCGTTGCCTTAAGTACGGCAGTGACGGTTACATCACCGTTCTCGAACGCCTTGAGCGCATGAAATAAGCGTGGAGTCCTATACCTCGCTTGCACCCGTCTACGACAAGCTTAACGCCGATATTGATTACGCGGCATGGGCTGATTTTATCGAGCGTCAGTTCGCGGCTTATGCTAAAAAGAAGCCTGAAAATGTACTCGACCTCGCCTGCGGAACCGGCTCTATGACCGTGGAGCTTGCGCGCCGCGGTTACGATATGACGGGAATCGATTTATCTGAAGATATGCTCGCCGTCGCACACAAAAAGTGCGACGCCGGGCGTTTTCGTCATTCTGTGCTTCTTATCGCACAGAATATGGCGCAGTTTGAGCTCTACGGAACGGTGGATGCTATCGTCTGCTGTCTCGACAGTCTCAACTATTTGACAAAAAAGGACGAGCTTTATCGTACCTTCGCGCACGTTCACAACTATCTCGAGGCTGACGGACTGTTCATATTTGATATGAACGCACCCGCGAAGTTTGAGCGTGTTTACGCGGATAATTCATATGTTCTCGAAGACGAGGGGATACTTTGCGCGTGGCAGAATTACTATAACAGTAAATCGAAGCTGTGCGATTTTTACCTTTCCATATTCACAGAGAATGATGACGGTTCATGGAGTCGCTTTGACGAAGAACAACGAGAACGTTGTTGGTCGCTTAAAACTGTGAAGACGCTTCTTGAAGAGAATGGCTTTGAACTTCTAGCTATTTCGTCCGATTTTAACGGCTCACCCGTGGATGAAAACACCGAACGGTGGTATTTCACGGTTCGCGCTAAAAAATAATTCTATAAGGAATAGAAATGAAACTGAAATCTACAATACTGCGAGCAATGACGCGTGACGGCAGTGCTCGCGCATTTATTCTCAATTCGACCGATATCGTCAACACCGCTATCGGATATCATAAAACAACGCCCACAGCGTCTGCGCTTCTTGGCAGAACGCTTACCGCGGCGTCGATGATGGGGACGCTCTTAAAGGATAAGGGCAACACGCTCACCCTTAATATCCGCGGCGACGGTCCTGCGAAAAACGTTATCGCGGTATCCGATTACGCGGGTAATGTAAAGGGCTATATCGCCGAGCCATACGTGGATATTCCCAAGAAGGCAAACGGCAAGCTTGACGTTTCGGGTGCTATCGGCAATGGTACGTTGTCAGTTGTCAAGGATATTGGTCTTAAGGAGCCGTATTCGGGCATGATAAATTTAGTCAGTGGAGAGATTGCGGAGGATATTACGCAGTATTTTGCCGTGAGTGAGCAGACACCGAGCCTTTGCGCGCTTGGCGTACTCGTGGACCGCGACTTTTCGTGCAAGGCGGCAGGCGGCGTGCTTATATCGCTACTCCCGTTTGCGGCAGAGGAAACTATCGCACAGCTCGAAAAGAACGCGGCGAATCTCGCGAACGTGTCAAGGCTTTTCGATGACGGACTTTCCAACGAAGAGATAATGAATATCGCGCTTGAGGGAATCGAGTACGATGTCTTCGATGAGCTTGACGTGGCGTATGCGTGTGACTGCTCGCGTGAACGCTGCGGCGGTGCGCTTATCAGCCTTGGAAGGGACGAGGTTGAGAGCGTATTTGCGGAGTGCCGCGAGGAGGGCAAGGCCGAGGAGCTTCAGTTCGAGTGCCATTTCTGTGACAAGAAGTACCTATTTACCAAGGCGGATGTAGAGGAGCTTTTTAATAAAGCCAAGGAACAATAATGGCGCTGACGAGTATACTTTATCGGTGCGCGAAATTATTTTGAAAAATTTTAAAAAAGGTATTGACAAACGGGATTTACCGTGATATAATATAAAAGTCGCAAGGAACAGACTTGCGACAAATGGAAGCTTAGCTCAGCTGGGAGAGCATCTGCCTTACAAGCAGAGGGTCACAGGTTCGATCCCTGTAGCTTCCACCAATGATGGCCGGGTAGTTCAGCTGGTT
>JAZNLM010000128.1:0-37929 GCA_045579105.1 Candidatus Flemingiibacterium sp. | reverse complement strand
CAAGAGTTAGTCCTGCCACGCTTAAAAAGAACCTGGCGTTGATCAACGCCAGGCCCAAGAAAGTTTTAAATTACAATAATCCTTTGGATTTATTTAATGATTCTATCAATAAGTGTTGCACTTAGCTTGACAAATCATCTTATGCTTTTTTGAGAATTGATTTTATATCCCCGTCGTATTCTTTTGATTTTATGTGAATTATTAGCTCTTCAAGTGACGCGAGAGCCGCTATAGAACAAACGCTGATGCAGACTGACGTCCCAATCGGAAGCTTTATAAAGTAAGGAACAGTGAACATCGTTACGCCCGTAAGTTTGTTGAGGTAGGTGTGAAGCGAAGCGAAACACCGATATTTCATAGCCGCGAGCAGATACGAAGCAATACGAATAACAATTACGATAGAAACAGCTATCCATATACCAGAAGGAAGCTTCTCAAAAAGAATAGGCGCGATTTTGAAAAGCATAATCGAATAAAAAAGAATGTCAGCAATGCTGTCAAGGACAGTACCAAGTTTGCTTATAGCACTGAATTTCCGCGCTATGTAACCGTCAAGCACGTCGCTTATTCCTGATAAGGTGTAAATAATAAAAAAAGCAACTGTTAGCGGCTCAACAAAAATGAGCGAAATTCCGCCCAATATGCGAAACGAGGTTATTATGTTTGGAAGTATACTCAATTTTTGTCACTCCAATATATTTAGAATATAGTTTATAGTAAGTGTACCACATTTTCTTTTGCTTTTCAATATTTTCAACATATTTTTACGGAAAATTCATCAATCTTTCTAAAAATAAATATTTTTGAAATCTATTGACGGCTATATTTATGTATGGTATAATATACTCATTAGAATACTTCTATGCTGTGGAGGAATAGCATTCCTCTAAAAAACGAAAGGAAAAGAAAATGAAAACTGACATCCAAATCGCACAGGAAGCTACTATGCTTCCCATCGGCAAAATTGCCGAAAAGCTCGGTGTAACCGAGGACGAACTCGAGTACTACGGTAAGTACAAGGCAAAGATCACTGATGACTTTATCAAGCGTACTGCCAACAAGCCTAACGGTAAGCTCATTCTCGTTACCGCTATCAACCCGACACCTGCAGGCGAGGGAAAGACCACCACTACCGTTGGTCTTGGTATGGCTATGGATAAGATCGGCAAGAATGCAGTTATCGCACTTCGCGTACCCTCTCTCGGTCCGGTATTCGGCGTTAAGGGCGGCGCGGCAGGCGGTGGTTATGCACAGGTTGTTCCTATGGAAGACATCAACCTTCACTTCACCGGCGACTTCCACGCAATCACCGCAGCCAATAACCTTCTTTGCGCTATTCTCGACAACCACATCTTCCAGGGCAACGAGCTCGGTATCGACCCTCGTCGCGTAGTTGTTATCCGCTGCACCGACACCAATGACCGTGCACTCCGCAATTGTGTAATCGGCATGGGCGGCAAGATGAGTGGTGTTGTTCGTGAGGATCACTTCCAGATCACCGTTGCTTCCGAGGTTATGGCTATACTCTGTCTTGCAGAGTCCGTTTCCGACCTCAAGAAGCGTCTTGGCAACATTCTTGTTGCATATAAGTACGACGGTTCACCCGTTTACGCTCGTGACATCAAGGCTGAAGGCTCTATGACCGCACTCCTTAAGGATGCAATTAAGCCTAACCTCGTTCAGACTCTCGAAAACACTCCCGCAATCATTCACGGTGGTCCGTTTGCAAACATTGCGCATGGATGCAACTCCGTTCGCGCAACCAAGCTTGCTATGAAGCTTGCTGACTACTGCATCACTGAGGCAGGATTTGGTGCTGACCTCGGCGCAGAAAAGTTCCTTGACATCAAGTGCCGCAAGGCAGGTCTTGCACCGAATGCTATTGTTCTCGTTGCAACTGTCCGCGCACTCAAATACAACGGCGGCGTACCCAAGACCGAGCTTAAGGGCGAAAATCTCGCGGCTCTCGAAAAGGGTATTGTAAACCTTGAGGCGCACATTGACAATCTCACCAAGTACGGCGTACCGGTAGTTGTCGCTCTCAACCGCTTCGACACCGATACCGATGCAGAGCTTGAATTCATCCGCAAGGCCTGCGAGGCACGCGGAGCAACTCTTGCACTCTCCGAAGTATTTGCAAAGGGTGGCGACGGTGGTATTGACCTTGCGAACAAGGTTGTTGAGGCTTGTGAGAAGCCATCTAACTTCAAGGTGCTTTATCCCGACGAAATGTCAATCAAGGACAAGATTGCAACCGTCGCAAAGGAAATCTACGGTGCTGATGGTGTTGTTTATGAGGCTGCGGCTGAAAAGCAGCTCTCCGAGATCCTTGCACTCGACGAGAAATATGCTAATTTCCCTGTATGTATGGCTAAGACACAGTATTCACTCTCTGACGATCCTGCAAAGCTCGGCAGACCGAAGAATTTTACTGTAACTGTACGCGAAGTAAGACTTTCTGCAGGTGCGGAGTTTATCGTAGCACTCACCGGTACTATTCTTACTATGCCCGGTCTTCCCAAGGTCCCCGCTGCATACAATATAGACGTTGACGACAACGGTAAGATCAACGGTCTGTTCTAATGTTTGTTTTAAATAAAGTTACAAGCTGCGCCGACGAAACAGAGCTCGTCGGCGCAGAACTTGCAAAATACGTTCTCGAGAACAACCTCGATTTTGTGGCACTATACGGCGATCTCGGCGCTGGAAAAACAGCATTCACACGCGGATTTGCAACCATTATTGCGCCTGACGCAGACGTTTGCTCACCAACCTATACAATTGTAAATGAATATGAGGGAAGAATACCTCTGTTCCATTTTGATATGTATCGCATCGAAGATGAGGACGCGCTTGACTCTATCGGATTTTACGATTACCTCGAGCGCGGCATTATCATAACCGAGTGGAGCGAGAATATTCCGTACGCGCTGCCGGACAAATTCGTACGTGTAACTATAGAAAAGCTCGAAGACGACGAGCGAAAAATTACCGCAGAGATAGTGGAGAAATAGTATGCTTATTTTAGCCATTGATACAAGTGCAAATACAGCCACGTGCGCGCTCTCGCGTGATGGTACACTGCTTTCACTTTTCACTGTAAATGGTCTGCTCACACATAGCGAAACAATGCTTCCTATGATAGAGAATATGCTTTCGAAGTGCGCATTGACAATTGATGATGTCGATACTTTCGCTGTATCAGAAGGCCCGGGCTCATTTACAGGCGTGAGAATTGGTGTATCGCTTATCAAAGGGCTTGCGTTTGACAAGAATAAGCCTTGTATAGGCGTTTCAACACTTGAAGCGCTTGCGAAAAATCTTGACGGCATGGACGGCTATGTAGTTCCGGTTATGGATGCACGCCGCAATCAGGTTTACACTGCGGTGTTCCGCAACGGCAAACGGTTAACTGATGATATGCTTGTGCCTATCAGCGAGCTTCACGCAAAATTTAATGAGCTTGCTATCACAGAAGTACGTCTTTGCGGCGACGGTTTTAATGTTGCTAAAAAGTATTTTGATGAGACTGATGTAACAATTATAGACACACCTGCTCTTCTCATACCACAGAACGCCTTTTCCGTGGCCCTTGTGGCAGAGGCGCATATGTCGGAGCAAAAGTGTGACCGTGAGCTTGCGGCGCGTTATCTGCGCGCTTCACAAGCCGAGCGTGAACGTGAAGAAAAACTTAAAGCAAACTAATTTCTAGGAGGAAAAATAAATGGAAAAAGTACTTGCTATTGCCTGCGATCACGGTGGATTTGAGCTTAAAGGCGAGATTATCGAGCACCTTAAGGAAAGAGGTATTGACTACCACGATTTCGGTTGTTATACAAGCGCGAGCGTAAACTATCCTGACTATGCCGGCGTGCTTTGCAAATCTATACAGAACGGTGAGTGCTACCGCGGTATACTCGTTTGCGGAACCGGTATCGGTATGTCTATGGCGGCAAATAAGCACCGCGGCATACGTGCGGCGTGCGCTTCTGACACGTTCTCGGTAAGATTTACACGTCTTCACAACGATGCAAATGTGCTCTGCCTTGGCGGAAGAGTGATTGGCACCGGACTTGCACTTGATATGGTTGACCTGTTTATTGATACCGAATTCGAGGGTGGGCGTCATCAGACACGCGTCGATATGATAACAGCTATCGAAAAGAGTGAAGCTGAAAAATAAAAATTTAGGGCGGGCAAGAGATTTGCCCGCTTTTCGTTACACAAAGCAATCTAATCCTATGAACGCATTATACAGTAAATTAACGACATACGAATAAACGTAAAAAAATCTGTTAAATAATCGTACATAGTATTGAAAAAGTTTCGTAAATATAATATACTAATTTCAATTCAAAATATTAGGAGGTTACTATGCTGCCACATTCGTCAGATATTTCCGAGCTTTTAAATTTGCTTGGAACCACCGAAAAGGGTATAAGCAAAGCTGATGCCGCAAGGTTGCTCGAAAAACACGGCAAAAATAAGCTTCGAGAGAAGAAAAAGAAGTCTACATTCCAAAGATTTTTAGAGCAGTTCAAGGATGTAATGATAATTATACTCATTATAGCTGCTGTTATCTCTTTTGTCATAGCTTGTGTTGAAGGGAATCCTAAAGAATTCTTTGAACCTGCGCTCATTCTTCTTATAGTTATTCTCAACGCTGTAATGGGTGTTGTTCAGGAAGCAAAAGCAGAAAAGTCGCTCGAAGCTCTTCAAAATCTATCAGCGCCGCACGCAAGAGTTATACGCGATGGCGTTGAAGAAATTATCGACGCCGCCGACCTTATCCCGGGTGATATTATCAAGGTTGAAGCAGGCGATTTTGTGCCGGCTGATGCGCGTCTTATCGCATCTTCGTCGCTAAAAAGCGAGGAATCTGCACTTACCGGTGAGTCTGTTCCGTCCGAAAAGGATGCGACCGTTGCCGTTGCAGAGGATGCACCGCTTGGCGACAGAAAAAATATGATTTATTCCGGCTGTTCTATTTCGTACGGTTCGGGCAAGGCTGTTGTCACCGGCA
The DNA here is from genome assembly GCA_045579105.1 of Candidatus Flemingiibacterium sp. Taxonomy (GTDB): domain Bacteria; phylum Bacillota; class Clostridia; order Oscillospirales; family CAG-272; genus Flemingiibacterium. The sequence continues at coordinate 32,906 of JAZNLM010000128.1, read as the reverse complement.
CCGGCATGAACACTGAAATGGGTAAAATTGCAGGACTTCTTGAAGGTGCAGGCGATTCGCAGACTCCTCTTCAGAGAAAACTCGCGCAGCTCGGTAAATATCTCGGTTTTGTGGCGCTCGGTGCGTGTGCGGTCATATTTGTTATAGGTCTTCTTAACAATCTTGATCCGATGGAACTCTTTATGACGGCTGTATCTCTCGCTGTCTCCGCAATCCCCGAGGGACTTCCTGCGATAGTTACTGTAGTTCTTTCTATCGGCGTACAGCGTATGGTTAAGCGCAACGCCATCATCCGCCGTCTGCCCGCTGTCGAAACGCTCGGCGGCGCATCGGTTATTTGCTCGGATAAGACCGGTACTCTTACTCAAAACAGAATGACACTTGTTCGTGCTTGGGCTGCCGATGGCAATGTAGGCGAAGATATTACAGATGACAATGGCAAAGAGATAAAAAATCTCGTTAAGCTTGGCGCACTTTGCTGTGACGGTTCGGTTGTATTCGACGGCACCGGCAATGTAAAGCATATCGGTGACCCAACGGAAACGTCTATTGTTTACGCTGCTACACGCAATGGTATGCACAAGGACGAAATAAACGCAGAAAGTCCGCGCATATTTGACCTTCCTTTTGACTCCGACAGAAAGCTCATGACCACTGTCAACAATATCGGTGGAAAGCTTACGGTTATCACAAAGGGTGCGTTTGATATGCTTATAGAGCGCTGCACAAGTGGTGACATTGAAACCGCGCGACGTGTATGCGAGGAAATGAGCTTTGATGCACTTCGCGTTATCGCTATCGCTACTAAAGAAATTGACGCGCTCCCCGAAAATGCTGACAGCAATACTCTCGAAAACAATCTTACGCTTGTTGGTCTTGTAGGTATGATCGACCCGCCTCGCGACGAAGCACGCGATGCAGTTGCAGTATGCAAGAAGGCTGGTATCCGCGCCGTTATGATAACAGGCGACCACGTTATCACCGCTTCCGCTATCGCAAAAGACCTTGGCATTCTCAACGAAGGCGATGAAGCTATAACCGGTGCAGAACTCCAGAAAATGAGCGATGACGAGCTTGACAAACGCATTCGAAAGATTGCCGTTTATGCTCGTGTTTCGCCTGAGGATAAGATACGAATCGTAAAGGCTTGGCAGCGCGCCGGAGAAGTCGTTTCTATGACCGGCGACGGCGTTAACGATGCTCCTGCGCTTAAAGCCGCTGACATTGGCTGTGCTATGGGTATCACCGGAACAGATGTGGCAAAGGGTGCGGCAGATATGACTCTCACCGACGATAACTTTGCCACTATAGTCGATGCTGTACGCGAAGGACGTGGCATTTACGCAAATATCAAGAAGGTTGTCGGATATCTTCTCGGTACGAACATAGGTGAAGTTTTCACGGTATTCACTGCTATGCTTCTTTGGCACAAGACACCGCTTCTTTCAATGCAGCTCCTTTGGATAAACCTTGTTACAGACTCGCTTCCTGCAATTGCTCTTGGTATGGAGCCGGTTGAAAAGGATATTATGGAACAGAAGCCAAAGCCCAAAAACGAAGGTATCTTCGCTCACGGTCTTGGTATTCAGGTGGTACTTCAGGGCATTATGTTCGCGGCACTTACACTCGCAGGTTATATGATAGGTTGGAAGACTGTCGGGACAGAGATGGCAGGTCAGACTATGGCGTTCATCATACTCGCAATGACGCAAGTGTTCCAAGCGTTCAATATGCGTTCAAGTAAATCGCTCTTCAAGGTCGGTCCGTTCACGAATAGGACAATGAACCTTGCGGCGCTTTCTTCATTCGTGCTTACTATGATTGTCGCGCTCACTCCAGTAAGAGTTGCATTTGGTCTTGAACTTCTTGAACCCACGTACTATTTGATAGCGTTTGGACTTGCATTTATCCCGACTGTAATCACAGAGCTTTTAAAGCTTTTAAAGATTATAAAATAAGACATAAAGCGGCAACCGCAAGGTTGTCGCTTTCACAATATGTGAAAATAGTGCATAATTTTTATATTTTATACAACTATAATGATAAAGCACTATAAGATTTTGTATACGGAAAACGTGTTTTTTTGAGCAAAGTACTTGAAATTATCAGCAATTTGTGATATCATTAAAAGGTAAGATTAACTCGGCTTATCTCTGACTAAGCCGTCAAAAAACGGAGGATATTTATGAGCAACGTACGTCCAGAAACAATGGCACGAATCAACACCCGTGAACTTGCGGATAAGTTCATCGAAGAGCAGATTGCAGAAGTCCGCGCTCAGGTTGGCGACAAAAAGGTACTTTTGGCACTTTCCGGCGGTGTCGACAGTTCTGTTGTTGCAGCACTTCTTATTAAGGCAATTGGCAAACAGCTCGTTTGCGTTCACGTTAACCACGGCCTTATGAGAAAAGGAGAGAGCGAGCAGGTTATCGAAATATTCAAAAATGGACTTGATGCAAATCTTATTTACGTTGATGCAACTGATCGTTTTCTTGATCTTCTTGCCGGCGTTGCTGATCCCGAAAAGAAGCGCAAGATTATCGGCGGCGAATTTATAAAAGTGTTCGACGAGGAGGCAAAGAAGCTTGAGGGTATTTCTTTCCTCGCTCAGGAAACTATTTATCCCGACATTCTCGTGTCTAACGGCAAGAAGGCTGTTAAAGCTCATCACAATGTTGGCGGACTTCCCGAATATATGACGTTTGAGCTTGTTGAGCCTATCAAGCTTCTCTTTAAGGATGAAGTTCGCGAGGTAGGCCGTGCACTTGGTCTTCCTTCCGAAATGGTTGACCGCCAGCCTTTCCCAGGGCCTGGTCTTGGTGTACGTTGCCTTGGCGCTATCACTCGCGACAGACTTCACGCTCTCCGTGAAGCTGATGCGATTCTTCGCGAGGAATTCGACAAGAGCGGTCTTGCCAAGCACGTATGGCAATTCTTCATCTCTATGCCCGATATGAAGAGTGTTGGCGTTCGCAACCACGAGCGCTACGAGGGATGGCCTGCAATCATTCGCGCCGTTAATTCCAAGGACGCGATGACTGCAACTATCGAGGAAATCCCCTATCCTGTGCTTCACACTATCACTAACAGAATAATCACCGAGGTAGAGGGCGTTAACCGCGTACTCTACGACCTCACTCCAAAGCCTACCGGTACTATCGAATGGGAATAATAATATAGAAAATCAAAGCCCCTTGAAAAAGGGGCTTTGATTTAGATATTTCAAAACTTTTAAATTCTTTCTGTTAACATTCCAAGGAGTCATTATGATTCGTAAAGCTACCACATCCGATCATGCAGAGCTAATGCGCATTTACGACGCAGCGAGGGTATATATGCGCGAGAATGGTAATCCCAAACAATGGGAAGGCGGATATCCGTATCCCGCGCTTGTTATGCAAGATATTGAAGCAGGGAATATGTATGTTCTCTGCGATGATGTTGGCGCTGTTCATGCTTGTTTTGGCGTGTTTGATGGTGATGATCCCACGTATGAGTATATAGAAGGCGCGTGGCTTGAGAGTACTCCCTATGTTGCAGTGCATCGCGTTGCTTCTGACGGAATACTTCATGGTGTCTTCAGACAAGCGTTTGAATTTATAAGCCAAAAATACAGACACATCCGCATTGATACGCACAAAGACAATATCACTATGCAAAAGGCCGTAACATCGTGCGGTTTTAAACATTGCGGCACTATCTACATCGGTGACGGTAGTGCGCGTATGGCATACGAATGGACACGCAAAAAATAAATTTAAAATAATGCGTATTTGCGTCAAAAGTCGGGATAATATATGTATAACCTATTGAAAGAGGAGCTTATATTATGAAAAAGATAATTTGCAAGGTGCTTTACGATACAGACGATGCCGAGCGTATATTTAAGTACACAAGCGGTGAGATTGGAAGCGGGGACGGATACGAGGAAACGCTATACAAAATGCCAGACGGCAAGTTTTTTCTTTACGTAAATGGCGGCGAAAGCTCTATTCATCCCGAGGAAAGCATTATAAGGATGTCCAAGGCAAAGGCGGACGAATGGTTGAAAAGTAAAAAATGAAAATGTCTAATTCCGAAAAGTCGAAAGGCTTTTCGGAATTACTGTAAAACAAGGAGATTGTATGCTTAATTTTGAGAGCGATTACACGCAGGGCGCACACGAAGCTCTTTTGAAAAGACTGTGCGAGACCAATATGGAACCTCTCACCGGTTACGGCGAGGACAAATACTGTTACAGTGCCAAAGAAAAGATAAAAGCAGCTTGCGGATGTCCGGATGCTGAAGTTTTCTTGCTCGTTGGCGGTACACAGACCAATCAGATAGTTATTGACCGTATGCTCGAACCGTATGAGGGCGTCATTTCTGCAACGACGGGACATATCTCAGCGCACGAAGCACAGGCTATCGAATACACAGGACACGAAGTACTTACAATTTCTCACAAGGATGGAAAGATCAGTGCTGACGATGTAAGACGCTTTGTAAAGCTTTTCTATGCAGACGAGGCGCGTGATCATCTTGTATTTCCCGGAATGGTCTATATTTCACACCCAACAGAGTACGGCACGCTTTACACCAAGAGAGAGCTTGAGGAGCTACGAAGGGTTTGTGACGACTTTGAGATGGATCTCTATCTTGACGGTGCAAGACTTGGTTACGGTCTTATGAGCACAGGCACGGACGTAACGCTCAAGGATATCGCAAATCTTTGCGATGCGTTTTACATAGGCGGTACAAAGGTGGGCGCACTGTGCGGTGAGGCTATTGTATTTACGCACAGTAATGCACCCAAGCATTTTTTCTCATCAATGAAGCAACACGGTGCACTTCTTGCAAAAGGCAGACTTCTCGGCGTACAGTTTGATACGCTTTTTACCGACGATCTTTACTTCAAAATCAGCCGTCACGCAATAGAGATGTCTGACATTATTAGGAAAGAACTCAAGAATAAAAGATATAAATTTCTCAAAGAAACTGTCACCAATCAGATATTCATCATACTTGAAAACGAACAGTTAAAGAAGCTTCGCGAGAGCGTACGAGTTTCTTTCTGGGAAATCATCGATGATGACCACACAGCAGTACGCATTGCGACATCGTGGGCAACGAGCAAAGAAGATGTTGATGCCCTGTGTCAACTTTTATAAACAAAAGCGCCGTATCCAAACGGATACGCGGTAATTATTTTTGATTAGAACTTGATTTTTTCAGCGATATAGGCCTTAAGCTCTGTTATCGGAATACGAACCTGCTCCATAGTGTCGCGGTCACGAACGGTTACGCAACCGTCGTTTTCAGACTCAAAGTCGTAAGTTACGCAAAGCGGGGTACCAATCTCGTCTTCGCGGCGGTAACGCTTACCTATAGAACCTGTTTCATCAAAGTCGGTCATGAAGTCCTTTGAAAGCTCGGTATAAACTTCCATAGCCTTGTCAGACAACTTCTTGGAAAGGGGAAGTACCGCAACCTTGAAAGGCGCGATTGCAGGATGGAAACGCATTACAACGCGAGTGTCATTCTTTTCTGCATCAATAACTTCCTCATCATAAGCTTCAACGAGAAGCGCGAGAGCCATACGGTCAGCACCGAGAGAAGGCTCAACAACGTAAGGGATATAGCGCTCGTTAGTTTCGGGATCGAAATATGTGAGATCCTTGCCGGAATGCTCGATATGCTGTGAAAGGTCGTAGTTGGTTCTGTCAGCAACGCCCCAAAGTTCGCCCCAGCCGAACGGGAAGAGATACTCAAAGTCTGTGGTTGCCTTGGAGTAGAAAGAAAGTTCCTCTGGCTCGTGGTCACGAAGTCTGAGGTTTTCTTCTTTTACGTTAAGGCTGAGAAGCCAATTATGGCAGTAGCTTCTCCAATATTCAAACCATTCAAGGTCGGTATCGGGCTTACAGAAGAACTCAAGCTCCATCTGCTCAAACTCGCGGATACGGAAGATGAAGTTGCCGGGAGTAATCTCGTTTCTGAAGGACTTACCTACCTGGCAAACACCGAAGGGAAGTTTGCGTCGGGTAGTTCTCTGAATAGCCTCGAAGTTTACGAAAATACCCTGTGCGGTTTCGGGACGGAGATAAACCTCACTGCCGGTGTCCTCGGTAACGCCCTGATGAGTCTTGAACATAAGGTTGAATTTACGGATATCGGTGAAATCGGACTTGCCGCAACCGGGACAAGGAACGTTATGTTCACGGATATATGCGAGAAGCGCCTCGCCGTCCATAGCCTCAACGTTTACGTCAGATATGTTGTTCTCTTTAACGTAATCTTCAACGAGCTTGTCTGCGCGGTGACGCATCTTGCACGCCTTGCAGTCGATAAGCGGATCGTTAAATGTTGCAACGTGACCGGAAGCAACCCAAACCTCGGGATTCATAAGTATTGCCGAGTCAAGACCTACGTTATAGGGGTTTTCCTGAACAAACTTCTTCCACCAGGCACGCTTGACGTTGTTTTTCATCTCGACGCCGAGAGGACCGTAGTCCCACGAGTTTGCAAGACCGCCGTATATCTCCGAACCCGGGAATACGAAACCGCGAGTCTTACAAAGAGCGACGATTTTGTCCATTGTTTTTTGTGTGTTTTTCATTTTATTGTCCTTTCTTCACGGCTGGCTGCCGTGATAAAAAATTTTGTCCCTATATTACCTATATGCGTCAAACTTTTTGAGCGCACTCGTGAGTGACGGCTCAAAATATGTAATTCCGTCGTAAACTTTGTTGTATCCGGGGTAGGTCTCTTTTACACTCTTGAACTTATTGTAGGAGAAAATAAGTTCGAGATTGTTGAGAAGGTCATCAAGGGAGAAGTTAGTTTGCACATCCTCTTTGAGAAGCTTGTAAATATCATCTGCTTCATCGAAATACCTTATGTCTGTGAATTTCTCAAGAACAGCACTGCAAAGTTCAATAGCAGTATTCATACGTCCGACATCACCGTTTGAATATCCGACATAACGGAGAAGTTGTGCGGCAGTCGCTCCATCAACTTCAGTTTTACCCTCAGTGAGATTGATTTCAAGATTTTGAATGGGATCGCTGTATACCATATCCTCTGGGATGTTAAATTCAACCGTTCCTACGGTATCGACTATAGAAACAATAGATCCAACGTCTACCTTTGCATAATAGTCAATAGTAAGTCCTGTAAGACTAGAAATTTTGCCGCAGAGGAAGTCAATTCCTTTTTCAGAGAGTGTGTCGCCAAGCTGTATATAAGCTCCGTCAACAAGCACGCGAGTATTTCGCGGAATGGGGCAGAACATAAACTGTCGTTCTTCTTTGTCAACGCGGAGCAGGATTATCATATCAGCCCCCCACGCACGGTTTCTGCGGTCAGGGAAACCGGTCCCTTCCCACGTCTGTTCGTAGTCGTAATCGTCAAAAATCTCGGGCTGATAGTCAGTTCCAACAAGAAGCATAGTGAACGTTTCACCGTTTATCTCGTCAATCGGCACGTCAGTATCTTCCGGATAGTCGTCAGATGAAGTTGTATCATCGGACAGGTTAGAACCAATTGTTGTATCATTCGGATTTGTGTCGGTTATGTCATTATATCCATCGGCGGACGGCGTATTGTCACCGGAAGGTATGGTTTCCTGCATTATATCGATTACGAAACCTACGATACCCCAAGCGAGCAGTCCAAAAATGACTGCAGAAATAAGAAAAGTCAAGGCAAAATTGCGAAGACCTGAAAGCACGAAATGTCATCCTTACTTTGAGTAGAATTATAGATGGTAAATATTATACCACAGTAAGCTGTGTTTGTCAATAGACATATTACCGAATTCAAAAACCTTACGCGGTTAGCTATGCAACTGCACAAGGACAATTATATGTACCATAATCGCCCTATCAAGAATGAAAAAGGCAACGCCACCACAAGGGTAGCATTGCCTTTTTTGGCCCGCTCGACAGGATTCGAACCTGCGACCATCGGAATCGGAATCCGGTACTCTATCCAGCTGAGCTACGAGCGGAAATATGCCACTACATTATATCACCGAAAAGATCAAAAGTAAACCCTAATGTTGACTTTTTCTAATAATTCGTCAAGGTGCACAAAATATACCTTCTGATTTGCACAGCATTATCTATAGACATTTAAACGAAAATATGATATAATAATTATTATCTATAATTATGCTTTTAGGCAGGTATTTAGCACATGCAGCAAATTGGTATAGTTCGTGCTCTTGAGGGCGATTTTGCAATAGTAGAAGTTTCACGTAAATCTGCTTGTGAGGGTTGTCATGCCGCTACAGACGGCGAATGCTCCGCCTGCATAAGCTTCGGAAACAAATCCGTCAGCGCGAGGGCTGAAAACACAGTTGGCGCAAATGTCGGCGACCGTGTTACGATTGAAAGCTCTTCAAAAACAGTCATCCTCTATGCGGCGGCAGTTTTCCTGTTTCCGCTTATACTCGGTATCATAGGGTATTTCATCGGAACACTTTTTTCTGCTGCGGCACTACCATATATCTCTGCAGTGATCGGTTTTGTGCTCGCATTCATAATTGTATGGGCAACGCTTAACAGATATGCCGCAAAGCACCCTGACGTGCGTATCACAAAAATACTTTAAACATCGGTGCAGTGTAACTACAACTACACCGCATTTGGAGAAGAATATGTTAAAACACGCTTCAAAGAAAAAAATATGGCGCATATGCAATAACGCAGACGGCGCAGAAGCGATTTCGCGCGAGCTTAATTTATCACTTGCCACCGCACGTCTGCTTGCTTCGCGCGGACACGCGACACCAGATATGGCACGCGCATTTATACGAAAAGAAACGGAGCTTCTGCACGATCCTTTTCTGCTTGCAGACATGGACAAGGCGGTTGAGCGCATTCTACTTGCGATAAACAGAAACGAACGTATCGTGGTTTATGGCGACTATGATGTTGATGGCGTCACTGCTGTATCGGTATTGTATTCATACCTTGCAGAAATGGGCTGTGACGTCAGATATTATATTCCCAACCGTGTAGGTGAAGGATACGGTGTCAACGTTGATGCTATTCGCTCGTTCGCAAACGAGGGCTGTACACTTATGATAACTGTTGACACGGGCGTTACCGCTATTGACGAGATTTCAGTTGCCGCTTCACTCGGCATTGATACTGTTGTCACAGACCACCATGAGTGCCCTTCAGAACTTCCCAGCGCGGTTGCTGTCGTTAATCCACGCAGAACCGACTGCTCGTATCCCTTTGACGAACTTGCAGGATGCGGAGTGGCTTTTAAGGTTGTTTGCGCTGTTGAGATGCGCAGGCTTAACATCGAAATGTCCGAAGCAACTAAATCATGTGCCGCGCGTTTTGCGGAGTTTGTGGCTATCGGTACAGTTGCGGACGTAATGCCGCTTATCGACGAAAATCGTATTATTGTCAGCTACGGACTATTTCTTCTTGAAAACACAAAAAATATAGGCCTTACCGCCCTTATGCGCGCATCAGGTGTTCTATCAACTGATGCTGACGGAAAACCCATTAAAAAGAAAATCACCTCATCCACCATAGGCTTTACTCTTGCACCGCGGCTTAATGCGGCAGGGCGCATTTCGAGTGCAGAATTTGCCGTTGAATTGCTTTTATGCAAGAATGAGGCACGCGCAGACGAAATAGCCGACGAGCTTTGCGAAACCAATCGGCGCAGACAGGCAGAAGAAAATACAATTTTAGAAACCGCGAGCGCAAAGATTGAAGATCAGTGTTCTGAAGACGATTACGTTATTGTACTCGACGACGACCATTGGCATCACGGAGTTATAGGTATTGTTTGCTCAAAACTAACGGAGAGATATAATTTGCCGTCGGTGTTAATCAGTTTTGAAAATAATACCGCTGACGAGCCACAGCCTACAGATATCGGCAAAGGCTCGGGACGTTCTATACGCGGACTCAATCTATTTGAAGCGCTTGAATACTGCGCTCCGTTCTTATCTAAATACGGCGGCCACGAGCTTGCGGCAGGACTTTCGCTCGAACGCAAAAATCTGCCCGCATTCAGGCGTGCGATAAACGAATTTGCAAGAAAGTCTCTTGAACAGAACGAACTTTGCCGCGTGGTTGACATCGACCTTCGCATTTATCCCGAAGAAATATCACAAAGACTCGCAGAAGAACTTTATTTGCTTGAGCCGTTTGGAACGCATAACGCACAACCGATATTTGAAACCGGCAGACTCATAGTAAGTGACATTGCCTCGCTTTCGGGCGGAAAGCACACCAAGCTTACACTTCGAGCTCCAAGCTGCGGGGCTGAATTTACGGCTCTTTATTTCGGAACACCGCCTGCTGAATTTGGTTTCACCATCGGTGATGCCGTTGATGTTGCGTACAACCTAGATATCAACGAGTTTCGCGGTAGAAAAAATGTACAGTTGCTTGTGCGCGACGTACGCCGTACACTCGCTGACCAAGTGCCAACAAGAGATGATTTTGCGGTACTTTACCGCTTTCTCAAAACAAAAATCCAGCCATATAGGGCTACCGTTTCGGAAATATCCGACACACTCGCTTTTTCGCACGAAAAGGTTATGTTAATGCTTGACGTTTTAGCCGAGCTTTCTATACTTAAGCTTTACCGCGGCGAGCGTTTTGAAATAACGCTTCTTCCGGTTAACGGAAAAATACCGCTTGAAGCATCGCGCATACTCTATTCACTTAATACGCCGCAAACATAAAGGAAGGACCCACTATGACCAGTGAATATCAAGAAAATTATAACTATGAGCCGATAAAATCGCTTATAGAAAAGCTCGTCAAGACGGGCAAAAAATATGACATTATAAAAATCAAGCGCGCTTTTGCTGTTGCTGATAAGCTCCATGAGGGTCAATTTCGTGTAAGCGGCGAGCCGTATATCTCACACCCCATTGCTGTAGCTGACATTGTTGCTGGACTCGAACTTGATACTGATTCTATCTGCGCTGCGCTTCTACATGATACTGTTGAGGACTGTGAAGTTTGCTGTGAAGAAATACGCGATAGCTTCGGAGAGGAAGTCGCAATGCTCGTTGACGGACTTACAAAGCTCGTCGACATCAAAATCGAGGATAAGGATGAAGCGGAGATAGAGAACCTTCGTAAGATGTTCCTCGCAATGAGCAAGGATATACGCGTCATCTTCATAAAGCTTTGCGACCGCCTGCACAATATGCGTACGCTTAACGCAAAGCCCGAACACAAGCGTCGCATTACCGCACTTGAGACAATGCACGTTTACGCGCCGCTTGCGCACCGACTCGGTATTCAGCGCATCAAGCAGGAGCTTGAACGTCACGCTCTCTCTTACCTCGACCCGATAGGCTTTGAAGAGGTTCAAAGCGACATTGACAAAAAATACGGAAGCAACATAAACTTCATTGAAAATACGAAAGAAAACGTCGCTTCTAAGTTAAACGAATATAACGTAAAATTCACACTTGAAGGGCGCGTAAAGTCGACTTATTCGATTTACAAAAAGATGTACAACCAGAATAAGAGCTTTGACCAGATTTACGACTTCTACGCTATCCGTATCATAGTTGATACAGAGCTTGAATGTTACACCGTGCTCGGTATTATACACGAGATGTATAAATCCGTTCCGGGGCGCTTCAAAGACTATATCTCTACTCCGAAGCCGAATATGTACCGTTCACTCCACACAACGGTAATCGGCCGCGACGGTATACCGTTTGAAGTTCAGATCAGAACGTGGGATATGCACCATATCGCGGAGTACGGTATCTGTGCTCACTGGAAATACAAAACCGGAACATCGGGAAGAGAAGACATTGACCAGAAACTGCAGTGGGTTGCAAAGCTTCTTGACTCCGACTCAGATATGCACGACCCTGATGAATTTCTTCGTTCGCTCAAGATTGATATGTTCCACGACGAAACCTTTGTGTTTACACCAAAGGGGGATGTTATCGTACTTCCGCAGGGCGCAACGCTTATTGACTTTGCATACGCTATCCACTCTGCGATCGGCAACAAGATGGTCGGTGCAAAGATAAACGGAGCAATCGCGACGATAGATTCTTCTCCAAAGAACGGCGATATCGTCGAAATTATCACTTCTGGTGCTTCTCGCGGACCTAGCCGCGATTGGCTTAAGATAGTAAAGACAGGTGAAGCACGCGGAAAGATCCGGCAGTGGTTTAAGAAAGAGATGCGTTCCGAAAACATTGTTGTCGGTAAAAACGAAGTCGAGCGCGAGCTTAAAAAGTATAATCGCTCCTACACCGAAACGCAGCTCGAAGAAATTGTTTCCGCTGTTGCCGCACGCATAGGTATTATGTCAGCGGACGATCTTTACAATACTGTAGGTTACGGTGGCTTACCCATGACTAAGCTCACTTCAAAACTCCGTGACGAGTTTGAGAGAGTAGTTCAGCCTACCGAACAGCAGCCCGAAAGGATCACCGACGTTTCACAGCTCAAAACGGTCGAAAGACCTCATTCTCATCATTCGCACAGCGGTATTGTTATCGATGGTGCGGACGGCTGTGCTGTCAAATTTGCGAAATGCTGCAATCCGCTTCCCGGCGACAATGTTGTCGGCTTTATCACCAAGGGATTCGGCGTTTCCATTCACAAGTCCGATTGTCCAAACGTTATTGCAGGTATGAAGCGCGAAACTGATCGTGACCGCTTTGTTTCGGCTTGGTGGGAAGCTGGCTCGGAATGGGAAAAGGCGTCCTTCGAGGCGTTTATTCAGATTTACTGCAAGGACACAATCGGTTTGCTTGCTAACGTTTCCGTGGCGCTCGCAGATATGCGTGTATCGGTTATCTCGATAAGCTCGCAGAAGTGTCAGAACGATTCAACTATACTCAATTTGAGCATTTCGTGTAAAAATACGGATCACGTTAACTCCATCGTATCACGCATAAAGGGCATCGAGGGCGTTGTTGACGTAGTACGCGGTTTTGCATAAAATTTAAGGAGTAACAAAATAATGAAGGCTATACTACAGCGCTGTCTGTCGGCATCCGTAATAGCGGACGGCGAACAGGCAGGAAAGATCGAACACGGACTTTTTATACTGCTCGGTGTACTCAAAGGTGACACAGAGGCAGATGCAGACGTACTCGCAGAAAAGATATCGAAGCTTCGCATTTTCGACGACGAAAACGGCAAACTAAATCTGTCGGTAAAAGATGTTGATGGCGGTGCGCTTGTTGTGTCGAATTTTACGCTCTCTGCCGACTACAAAAAGGGTAATCGTCCCGATTATATGTCTGCTGAAGTGCCGGCGCGTGCCAGTGAACTTTACAAGTATTTCTCTGATGCACTGCGTACACGCGGTATACACACAGAAAACGGCGTTTTTGGCGCGGATATGAAGATATCTCTTATAGCGGATGGACCTGTTACCATAGATATGGACAGTCAGATTCTCAAAAAATAAGAAGTTGGGAGTAAATTTATGTTTTTAAAGATTAACGGCGACCTGAACAGATATTATCTGCAAACCGTTTGTATGCTGTTTTTCCCAGGCGCAACTTTCTCTGAATCAGAGGATGACAGTGCTGAGGATATGGCAGAGTTCACACGCTGCGATCGTGACGACGAGATTGAGGTAAGCTGTACCTTTACGAGCGACGGAAAGAGTGAAAGCGCCACAAGGTGTGTAAAGATCGGCACTCTCCACGGATTTGACGAAAACGGCTCTTCGGCCGAAGTAAAAGCCGCAAAAGTTGCCGCAGGACTAGCTGCGCTTGATGCTGGCGTAAAGCTGTTCGGCTGCTATCCCGCATGGGGAATACTTACGGGTATCCGCCCTGCAAAACTAGCAGGCGAACTTATTTCAAAGCGTGACGAAAACGGCGCTCGTGTATACACATCGGAGCAGGCGCGAAGACTGCTTACGCGTGAATATCATGTAAGCCCGAAGAAGGCGGCTTTGGCTGTTGAAATTGCAAGAAGCGAGCAAAAAATCGCGCGTCTTGCAGGCGACGGCAGACCGCCGTACACTTGCTCGGTGTATGTTTCCATCCCGTTCTGTCCTTCGAGATGCGCATATTGCTCGTTCGTATCGTATTCCACAAGGCGTCTTCTTGCACAGATTCCGGATTATCTGAAGCGTATATGTGACGACACGCGTGCGCTCCTTGCGTATCTTAAACTGCGCGGATTCAAGGTGTTGACCGTATACGTCGGCGGTGGTACACCCACCACACTTTCCGATGCACAGCTCGCAGAGCTCCTTGGCGCCATTGACGATAATATTCCGATAAAGAAACTTAACGAGTTTACGCTCGAGGCAGGACGTCCTGACACTATAACAAAGGAAAAGCTGCTCGTTGCAAAGGAGTTTGGTGTAAGCAGGATAAGTATCAACCCCCAGACTATGAACGACACTATCTTAAAGAATATAGGTCGCCGCCACACTGTTTCAGATTTTCGCAAGGCGTATAAGCTTGCGCGCGAGGTTGGTATCCCGCAGATCAACACCGACCTTATCGCTGGTCTTCCGGGCGATACATTTGCGACGTTCTCACGTTCGCTTAACAGCATACTCAAGCTTGCACCCGAGAATATAACAGTCCACACGTTCTGCGTTAAAAAGTCCGCAGAGATACTCCGCCTTGATACGGAGATATACAACCGTTCCGCGGACGAAACGGTGAAATCCGTCGACTACTCGCAGGTTACGCTCAAAAATGCAGGATATAATCCCTACTACATATACCGTCAGAAGAACACCGTCGGCAACCTTGAAAATGTCGGATACTCCCAGAAGGGCTGCGAGGGACTTTACAACGTGCTGATGATGGAAGAGCTTCATTCCGTATTTGCTGTAGGAGCGGGTGCCGCTACAAAGCTTGTACGCGTCGACGATGACGGTAAAAAGCATATTGAGCGCATTTTTGATCCAAAATATCCATATGAATATCTTGCAGCCGATGCCGGCGCGGTAATGGAAGAGAAGATCCGTAAAATAGAAGATTTTTTTGAGTTTTAACCCCGTATAATTTCCGAAAGGGACAGCTATGATCACTTTAAACCCAAGGCTTAATTCAGAGAAGGCAAAAACAGATTTAATTTCGATAAGTGAAGCAAAATTTGAGGCGCGACTTGACGAACTCTGCAGAGAAGTGCTCGCGGATAATGTCAAAATAATAGCTCTCTCCGGTCCAACCTGTTCTGGTAAGACAACAACAGCAAACAAACTCGTTTCTGAGCTTACCAGCAGCGGAATAGAGGTTCACCTTATCTCTATCGATAACTTTTTCCTGGAACGGTCAGATGAGGATTTCGAACACATGCGAAACGGAAAGCAGATAGATTATGATTCCATTGAAGCGCTCGACCTCGACCTTCTCGCAAAATGTACCGCATCCATCATATCAGGCGAACCAACGGATTTGCCTGTGTATGATTTTAAAGCAAGAAAATGTACGCATTTTGAGCGAGTTGCTCCTAATGATCATAGCGTGTTTATTTTTGAAGGCATACAGGCGGTATACCCTGAGATAACCGCTATGTTCGGTGAGAATTACAAATCAATCTATATATGCGTCGACGAGGATGTGAAGATCGGTGAATGGTATTTTATGCGACGCGAGCTGCGTCTTCTTCGCAGACTTGTGCGTGACTACAAGTTCCGCGGTGCTGCCCCTGAATTTACGTTCTATCTATGGCGCGGTGTAGCGCAAAATGAGGATAAATCAATACTCCCTTACGCTGACAGCGTTGATATAAAAATAAACTCGTTCATGGAATATGAAATCTATCTCATAAAGAGCGTACTTCCCGAAATACTCGCTCTTGTTCCGTGCAACAATCAATATTACGTCAAAGCACTTGAACTCCTGAAAAAGCTCGACGGTATCGACACTATATCGCCCGAACTTGTTCCGAAAACATCTGTGCTACGCGAATTTATAGGATAATAATTGTTTTAAGGAGATACAAAAATGCAAAAGGCTGTTTTTAGCAACTATAAAGAATCAGCGGCGTATATTGCCGAAAAGATCGGATGTACACCCGACATCGCCGTAATACTCGGATCTGGACTTGGCGAGTTCGCTGACCGCCTTACCGATTCCATTTCTATCCCTTATCGGGATATACCGCATTTCCCGACTTCTACCGTTTCTTACCAAAAAGGTGTACTCGTTTGCGGAAAGATAAAGTACGATGACGGCAAAGAAAAGACTGTACTCGCGATGAACGGTCGTTTCCACTACTACGAAGGCTGGGAAATGTGGCAAACCGCATATCCTATAGGCGTTTTCAAACTCCTGGGAATTGAAAAAATGATAATTACAAACGCAGCAGGCGGCATCGGTTACAACGATACTAGAGTTATTGAGCCCGGCGATCTCGTTTGCGTTACCGACCATATTAAGCTCGCACCCGATTCGCCTCTTCGCGGAGCTAATATTCCCGAGTTCGGTGAGCGTTTCTTCGATATGCAGTCGGTTTATGATCAATCTCTCCGCAAACTTGCATTAGAGTGTGCGACAAAGCGAGGATATACTCTTAAAGAAGGAGTTTACGCGTATATGGCAGGTCCACAGTACGAAACACCCGCAGAAATTCGCGCGCTAAAAGTAATGGGTGCAAATCTCGTCGGCATGTCGACGGTTGCTGAGGTTATTTTTGCGGCACAGGTTGGCATAAAAGTGCTTTGTATTTCCTGTGTGTCCAACATGGCAGCAGGTATAACCGGCAATCCGCTCACAGAACAGGAAGTCCTCGACACAGCCGCAACAATTTCCGAGCGCTTTAAAATGCTTCTCAAGGACGTAATTCACGAGATATAAGTTGCTACAAAATCGAGAACAACGATGTAAGTTAAGCGTATGCCCAGACTTGTTGAGTTAGTAAAAGAGGATTTTTCAAGCTCCTATACTCATTTGTAAAGGTTAAATGCGAAGAAGGATTTGCAGCAAGCTCATCGACTACCTAAAGGCAATTGAAGCTTATATTGTCCGTACATGTGGTTAA
The DNA here is from genome assembly GCA_045579105.1 of Candidatus Flemingiibacterium sp. Taxonomy (GTDB): domain Bacteria; phylum Bacillota; class Clostridia; order Oscillospirales; family CAG-272; genus Flemingiibacterium. The sequence continues at coordinate 15,942 of JAZNLM010000128.1, read as the reverse complement.
TAGTGTGAGGCCTTATTTGATTTGAACGAACGACGATAATTTTACCGCCTATAAGGCGTCGTAATGGAGATAAAAATGACCGATTACGTTATTTTATCGCGCCCCTCGCGTGCGCTTGATATTTTAACCTGTGCACACGCAGTGGATGCCGTGATAAAAATGCTTCAGTATGAAGGCTCGTGCCTTTATCTGCCAATACCGAGTTCCCTCGACAAGGTGCTTCTGACTCTTAATACGGGCAAAGCCACAGAATCGCAGACGGAGTGGTTTTTACGCACACTCGCAGCTTATCTTAGCGCAGATCTGTTAACTTCTGAAGGCGAGGGAGTGTTTGACGGCTCGCCCGATAATGATATAGACGGTATTGACATAGTTCCGCCACCAGAGGATGAAGCACTTCCTATACGCTTGTTTATTGAGTTTGATGGTGTACGCGAAAAAGATATACGTTCGGCAATACTTAACTTTTTCATACACAACGATTATGAGATAACAATTGAAGCGGACGGCTATACGGTGTTTCTTGCGGCAAACTCCTACCTAGATATTTTCTATAAGATTGGGCAAGAAAGATTTACTGCGGAAATTGACTGTACATTTTCAGGCGCAGGCGTTTACGCCGAGGTTGTTGAAATAGCGGAAACTCTTGCAAAACATCTCAACATATCCGTTGAGTTTACAGAAAATCCTGCTGTAACTTACACAACTGACCGAGATTTTGATGCGCTAAGACAAGCCTTTTACGCACCGCTCCGTCAGCAGTTAGCATTTGCAATATGCGATGACCGCGACGGTCTCCAGGCATTTATAGGTTGGGGGACGGATGCGTTCGAACCGCAGCCGATAAAGGGAACTATAATAACTCCTTTCGGCAGATATGAGATCATACGCTTACTTTCAGAAATACAAAAATACGGTTTTTCCATCGTTTGCGACAGACGATTTTTGTCACGCAACACTCCCAGCGACGGCGCAGAATTTTACGTGAGGGAAGTGCTTACTGCCGTGTGGAGCACACCCTTTATGAATCCTGAAACCGAACTTACTTCTGAGGGCGAGATTGCTGTTTCAGCGTGCATTGAGGATTTTGAAACTGCTCTGCGAGTTGACGCGTATGCACCGTTCCCAAGAAGTGTTTATATGCGTCTTTGCGAGAGAATAGGCAGAACACCGCTTGATACCTCAAAATCGCAGGATTATGAACTACATTTTGAGCCGGGTTATATGCAAAGTGAGATTGGATATGGTTTCGGACACTATCTTCGTCGTTTCAAGCTCCCGGGATATATTCAGCAATGCTGTAAGAGCGAGTTCCGCGACAGAGTTTATTTTTACAAGAGCTTCAAAGGCGGACCGCGCATTGAGGCTGAGGTGAGTTACGGATACGCCGGCGACGGGACGGACTCTCCGCTTGGTAAAAATTTCGCTGTAGGTGATAACATTGAAACGTTTGATATCGGCGGTAGCTCTGTAGCAAGATATCTCGAAGGTGGGTTCGTCGACGGGCGTTATCGTGCTGAAGCGGAGATTTATATAAAGGATGAAGTTTACCGCTTTGCTATGAGTTCGGAAAATCACAATGATGTCGATGCTTTCTGCGATATAATCCGAGGAACTTTGAGTCTTGAGGATTGGTATGACGAATTTATCCGCGAGGAATCCCCGGATCCTCACGCTCCCGGCGGTACATTCTGTATGAATCTGTATACTCCGCCGTGCAATGCGTTTACATCGAAATTTCCTGCGGGAATTTCTTTTCTGACACAAAATGATATATCCTATGCCGGCGCCGATATTTCAATAGACAAGCTTTCGCATATAAAAGACATCGCCGAAGCATTGGGGAATATGTATTTTCCAAACGAACTGGACAAAGACAATAAAGATACGGAATAAGACGGAAAAAATCCGAATAAGATTATATGAAAAGAAAGGTTCAAAAGAATGAAGACCTTATTTAAAAACGCGCTTATACTCACACCGGATTCCGAGGCAATCACCGGTGACGTTCTGGTTGACGGAGCATTTATAAATGCTGTCGGCGTTTTCGACGGCGAATATGATCGTGTTATCGATTGCACGGGCAAACTTTTAACTCCCGCATTTTACAACACACACGCTCATGCGGCTATGACTCTCTTTCGCGGAATCGGTGAGGACCTTCCGCTTCAGCGTTGGCTTGAAGAGAAAATATATCCAGCTGAGGACAGACTTACTCCCAAGGCAGTTCGCGTGGGAAGTGAACTTGCAATCGCTGAAATGATAAGAGGAGGTACTGTTTCTTTTTCCGATATGTACTTTTTCTGCGAAGAAACCGCAAAAGCGGCTATCGACCTTGGCGTAAAGGCTAACGTGTCGCGCTGTCTTGTAGCTTTTTCCGATGATGCGACTATTAAGGGTGATTCGCGCTTTGAAGAAGCGGTACGTCTTGCCGATGATTTCCACGGCACAGGTGACGGACGTGTACGCGTTGATATGTCCGTTCACGCAGAATATACCACACGAGAGAAGTACCTTCGCGAGGTTGCGGAATATACGCATTCGCGTGGACTCGGTATGCAGGTACATGTTTCCGAAACAGAACGTGAGCACGAAGAGTGCAAAGTCCGCCATAACGGTATGACGCCCGTCGAATATCTCGCCGACTGCGGCATACTTGTGCCTTCTGCGACGGGTACCGCAACGGCAGCACACTGCGTATGGGTAACAGAGCGGGATATAGAGATAATGGCAGAAAATCGCGTTACCGTGGCACACAACCCCGTAAGTAATCTAAAGCTTGCAAGCGGTATTGCGCCGGTACACAAGATGCTTAAAAAGGGCGTTAATGTGGGCCTTGGCACAGACGGCGCGGCTTCAAACAACGCGCTTTCCGTGCTTCGCGAATTACAGACGGCGGCTCTTATTCACAAGGGTGTAACACGTAAGGCCGATGTAATCAAAATGGGCGATATATGTAAAATGGCTTGGAGCTCGGGCGCAATTGCGCAGGGAAGATCTGATTGCGGTAAAATTGAGGTTGGCTCAAGAGCAGACATTGTTCTTTTCGACCTCGATGCGCTCAACAATATTCCTATGTACGATCCGTACGCAACTATTGCTTTTTCCTCGCACGACTGCGATGTTTATCTTACAATGTGCGACGGCAAAATACTTTTTGAAAACGGCGAATATAAGACGCTGGACGTTGAAAAGCTACGCCACACGGCGAAGCATACTATCGCGCATTATTTCGACTGAGCATAACACTCTGTCGGTGCGCCGACGGGAGCGTTATAATTGAAAAAAAATAAAATATTTGAAAATATTTCGGGCGGTGTTATTCTTTTAACCGCTTCTAACCTCATCGTAAAGGCTGTCGGATTACTATTCAAGATTCCGATGACAGCGCTTATTGGCGAGGAAGGAATGGGCTATTTCAACGGCGCATACACAATATTCACTTGGCTTTATACGCTTTCCTGTGCAGGGCTTCCAACCGCGGCATCCATGCTAATCGCACGTATGCCAGAAAACAAGCGTGCAGATGGCGCGAAGCGTGTCTTTCGCTTATCGCTTGGTATTTTCACACTCGTTGGACTTATCGGCTCTATTTCGCTGATTGTAGGTGCGCCGTTTATAGCTCATCTCACACGAGTTGAAGAAAGTGAGGCAGCAATAATAGCAGTAGCACCAACTCTGTTCTTTATATGCCAGTCAGCAGCACTTCGAGGATATTTTCAAGGCTTCGGAGAGCTGCGTTGGCACGCAATATCACAGGTCATTGAAGCACTCGGCAAGCTCCTCATCGGAGTTGCACTTGCGCATTTCGCACTTGAACGCGGACTTGGAGTACCTAATGCGGCAGCATATGCAGCAGGTGGAATAACTGTGGGCGTTGGTGCAGGAATGGTGTCACTCTACATTGCGTACGCTTTTACAAAAAAACGGCGTGACGAGAGAGAAAACACCAGCTCGATAACGCTCATGCGTACTCTTGTGATTACCATGCTTCCCATAACGCTCTCTTCGAGCATTATGAGTCTTACCAATATCATTGACTCAATGCTTATGACGCGTACGCTTCACGCGTCGGGAATGGCTCAGGCAGAGGTTGCGGCGATTTGGGGCAATTATTCCTCACTTGCAGTTCCTATGTTCAATTTGCCGCCCGTTCTTACACTGCCGATAGCGTATGCTCTTTTACCGTCACTTTCGGCGGCAATTGCATCAAAGCAAACAGACACTGCTCTAACCCTCACTCACGACGCAGCAAAATCGACCGCATTCTTTGCTGTTCCGTGTGCAATTGGAATGTCTGCAATGGCAAAGCCTATACTGTCGTTTTTGTTCGCAGATGACGTTGCTTCAAGGGGCGCATTTTTGCTCACACTGCTTGCACCGTCATCGATGCTTTTGTGTATGATTGGGCTGACTAACACAATATTGCAGGCAAGCGGGCACGAACGCGTTCCGCTTATAGCTATGCTCGCAGGAGCCGCGGCAAAACTTGCAGCAACATGGACACTTACGCCGTCACTTGGTAAGTATGCAACACCCGTGTCGACGTTTATATGCTATTTAACGGCGCTCACAATATCGGTCTCCGTAATAGCGGAGCGAACCTCGCTTGGTTTAGCTTTACTCCGAAACGTATTCGCAAAACCTATTATAACTTCGCTTATATCGGTAACGCTTGCGGCTATACTTTATCCTGTAATCGGAACAATAGGAGCTATAGGTGCCGCGGCAGTCACGTATTTCGCCATAATGGCGGTTGGAAAAGAAAAAATAAACAATAACACATAATATTTAAGGAAGTACAAAACATGAAACATCGCATCGAAAACCTGAAAGCAAAGGCAAATTACACCGTTTCTGATCTTCGTGAAATCATGGAGATACTTCGCGCACCCGGCGGATGTCCCTGGGACCGCGAGCAGGATCACAAGTCGATACGCCGCAATCTTATAGAAGAAACCTACGAGGTCATCGAAGCTATTGATACAGACAATAAGACGCTTATGTGCGAGGAGCTTGGAGATCTTATGCTTCAGGTTGTTTTCCACGCGTGTATTGCGGAAGAATCAAACAATTTCAATCTTGACGATGTGGCAGACGGCGTGTGTAAGAAGCTTATTCTGCGCCATCCTCATATTTTTGCGGACGTAAAAGCGGATACTTCCGAGGAAGTACTCAACAACTGGGATAAGATAAAAGTTGTAGAAAAGCATCAGAAGTCGGACAGAGAAGTGCTTGATTCTATATCGCATTCTCTGCCGGCTCTTATACGTGCGGACAAGCTTGCAGGCAAAGCAGAAAAGCTCGGTTACGCTGTACCGCAGAATAACGCACTTGAAGCTGCACTCGAAGGTATTGATGAGAGCATGGTGGGCAATTTACTTTTTGCCGCAGTAGCACTTGCCAAAAAGCACGGAATTGACGCTGAAAAAGCACTCGCAGATGCTTGTGACAAGCTTGTTTTGACCGCTTCAGACGAGAAAAAGAGTTGATTTTTGGAGATTTTTGTAAGCCGAATTGTTAAAATGCTAAAAAATTCCCAAAACAAGGCACTTTTTTGAAGAAAATTTAGCAAAACACTTGCAAAAATTAAATTTTAATGATATAATTAAAATACCGAATAAACGGTAGAATACATTTAATAGAAAGGACAATCACCATGAACAAGACTACTCTTATCGAAAACGTTGCAAAGGCAACCGGTCTCAAGAAGAAGGACGCAGAGGCAGCTGTAAGCGCTACCATCGCTGCTATTGAGGATGCTATCCTCGCAGGCGAGAAGGTTCAGCTCGTTGGCTTTGGTACTTTTGAGGTTAAGGAGCGTCCTGCAAGAACCGGTATCAATCCTGCTACTCGCAAGTCTATCACCATCCCTGCTTCCAAGCGTCTCGCTTTCGCTGCAGGTAAGACCCTCAAGGCTAAGCTCAACAAGTAATACATGCGCCTTGATAAATTCCTAAAGGTATCACGCCTTATAAAAAGGCGTACCGTAGCAAACGAAGCATGCGATACACAACACGTTTCGGTCAACGGAAGACCCGCCAAAGCGTCTTATGACGTCAAGCAAGGAGACGTTATCGAAATTACATTTGGTCAGCGTACTACGAAGCTTAAAGTTGTCGACGTACGCGAGTTTACTGCAAAGGCTGACGCCGCTTCGATGTACGAAGTAATATCTTAAGGCATATCCGCGCTCCATCTGCCATATATATGATATAAAATAAGATATGGCAGAGGAGATGCGGATGAATACTAACATCAACGCCGAGCACCGTCAGGATATTATTATTTCCGACCGCGCGCGGCTTTCTATCTCGGGCGTACTTGATGTCCAGAGCTTCGACGAAAAAAGCATAATTCTCAAAACGAACAACGGTACGCTTGCCGTCGACGGCGAAGAACTTCGTATCAGTGAGCTTTCGGTTGACACAGGCAATATTTTGGTGGAAGGCCGTATTGGGGGAGTTGTATTTTTTGAGCCTGCCGAGCAAAAGAAAAAGCGCGGCTTTATGGGACGCTAATGCAGGGCGTATATAATTTCCTCGGATATGATATTATAGAGCAGTTGAAACTACTCGTTTATGCTCTTATTCTTGGCGCAGCCCTTGGTTGCGTATTCGACTTTCTTCGTATTACTCGTGTTTTTGCCACATACAGCAAGGATGGGCAGAAACCTCAGGCGACGTGGTTCATATCAGCTCTTTGCTTCATTGAGGATATTTTATTTGCCGTTATATCGGCGGTTATTTTGGTGCTGTTTTGTTTCAAGGCGAATGGCGGTAGCTCAAGAGGATTTATTCTTTTTGGCGCTCTTGTCGGATTTGTATTGTATATATCAAGTATAGGGCAGCTCACATCGCGACTTTCGAAGAGCCTTGCCAAACTTTTTTACAGCTCACTTGCGTTTGCAAAGTTACGCATTATCTTACCTGTAACGACTTATTTTAAGCAATTTTTCTATCGAATTTACAAAATCACATTAGGACGTGCGTTTGATGCTATCTTGCGCCGCGTACAAATTTTAAGAACGAAAAAAGCGTCGCGTGAGCTTTTAAGAGCTATATCGCGGCTGTATATAAAAAGAAAGGATAACGAGGATGAAACAGTTTCGCATGCCAATGCCGGTGAAGCTCGCCGTATTCGCAGCCTTTATAATATTGATAGTCACCCTCGTATCAGTGCAGATCGAATACAATCGGCTCGAAGAGGAGCAAGCGGCTTTACTAGAGGATATAGATGAAATCCAGGGAAAGGTCGACGAGCTTCAGAATAAGCTTGACACCCCCTTCGATGCGGAATATATTATCGCGCTTGCAAAGGAAAAGCTCGGATACTGTCTGCCTGAGGAAATAATATTTTATAACGACCTTATAAACTGACCTATCCGCCGCGAGCTTTACCGCGGCGGTGTATTTTTTGATAAGGAGTAAAAGGATGTCTAAAAAATCCGCTATCATCACTTTTTGCGTTCTTGGCACTGCTATATTGGTGCTTCTTGTTCTGCTTATAGTGACAACAACGCTGAATACAGGAACAATTCTCGGACTTGGTGCGCAGAACGATACTCTTGAATACAACGTGCAAGTTTTAGCTTCTCAAAAGGAGAGCCTTGAGTTTCAACTCATAGAACTTGAAAGCAAGCTCGAAAACGCAGGCGAGTTTTATGCAGATGAAATTGAGGCACTGAAAGAAGAAATAGAAAACAAACGCGTCGAAATAGCTGCCCTTGAAGCGGATATCGCAAAATACAGCGCGGTGTTCTCTATAGACGTACTCAAACAGGCGAAGCTTATTGAGCAAATCGAAAAATACATAAAGAATGAGTGTCCGTATGTAAAGGTAAAGCTTCCAACTACAGATTTATCGACAGACAGTGCTGATTCGAACGCAGACAAATCGTCCGAATATGAGTGGGTAAGCGTTGCAAAGCTTGTAAACGAAGAAATTACAAAACGTGCTGCACTTGGCCATGAAGTAGAGCCGCTATTCAGTGAAGAAGAGCTTCGTTTAAGCGGTATTACCGAGACTGAACTTACTAATCTCAAGCTTCGTGAGCTTATTTTTGCGCGTGAGGACGTTATAATGCCGAGTGTCAGCGTATACTACGAGGATCTCACAACCGGTTATCATTATGGCTTTAACGAAAGCGCGCTGTATGATGCGGCGAGTGTTATCAAAGCACCGTATGTTATGTCTATACTTCGAGCTGTTGCGGCTGACGAAAAAGCATACCTTGCTGCTAAACTCGAGGCAGGTGAAGCGCCCGAAAGAATTGACACGGACGGAGATGACATCCCTGACACCACCGTTATCGAGTATAGCGATCCCATATACAATCTTTCCGATATAGTCATTTACGAAAAGAAAACAATGGCAGCGGCAGGATCGGGTAAAATCAAAAATATGCCCGACGGTACCGAACTAACATACATAGATTTTGTTAAATATACCCTTGAAGAAAGTGATAACGTGGGCTTCTCACAACTCAAAAAGCGTTTTGGTTACAACAGTTATTATGCTCTTGCACGTGAAGTTAAGGCAAATTCCGTGTTATCAGGCGGTAATAATATGAGTGCCGCGGATGCAGGTAAGCTTTTCAAGGCAATATATGAATTTATCGAGGAAGATAACTCATACTCTCAAATTATGTACAACTCCATGCTAAAAGCAAACCACACTGTTATAATCCCATATGGCGTCAGCCCTACAAAAGCTTTACATAAATACGGTTGGGACGAGGGAGCATATCACGATGTTGCTATAGTGCTTTGCGAGGATAAGCCTTACATTCTCTCAGTATTCACCGATTTTGAAAAAGGGGGGGACGAGGTGAACGAATACCTCAGAAATATTGTAAAAATGATCAACAAGCTTCACAAGGGATTTTATCAAAACTAATGATTAATGAAAAAACTATTACCTCAATGTTAGTATATCCGCTTGACGTAACTGTTTTTGACGAGCTTGCTTCAACGAATCTCACTGCACGTGAGTTTGCTCGCTCCGGCGATAGATGCGAACAGATTATAATTGCACGACGTCAAACAAGCGGACGCGGACGCCTCGGAAGATCGTTCTTCTCACCAAATGGCGGACTTTATATGTCACTGCTTCTGTTTCCGCAGAACCGCGCGTACGATGCACTATATATAACAACAGCGGCGGCCGTCGCGGTTGCACGCGCAATTGACAAAGTGGCAAATGTACGCTGTGAGATAAAGTGGGTGAATGACGTATATTTAAACGGCAGAAAAATATGCGGCGTACTTACTGAAGGTCAGGCTTCGGAAAGCTCCCTTGATTTTGCAGTGCTTGGCATCGGTATAAATCTCACCGCACCCGAAGGTGGATTTCCGAGCGATATAGCATTGCGCGCAGGCGCTGTGTTTGAAGTATTACCGCACGACGCTGACAACAAGATTGCCGCAGAGGTTATAAACGAATTTTATCGCCTTTACAGTAGCGCGGAAATATCATTTGCAAATGAATACCGCGAACGCTCAAACCTCATTGGACGGGAAGTCAACGTTATGCGCATAACCGACGGAGAGGCTACTCCTGCCACAGTCATTGGTATCGGTGATAACTTTTCTCTGATCGTAGAGTACGAAAACAAAAAAAGAGAAGCACTTACCTCTGGTGAAGTAAGCGTACGCGAAAAATAATATCGCGGCACATTTTGCTGTGCCGCGAATTTTTATATCTTTTTAAGCTTTGCATAGGTTGCCATAAGCTTCTTTGTACCAACTTTATCGAAAATTATTTCGTACATAATATCAGCCCCCATTGGCTTTGCAGAGATTATCTCGCCCTCTCCAAAATTATAGTGGCTTACTCTATCTCCAACCGCAAATCTGTCATTGGAAGATGTTCGTCCGACGTTTGCTGTTAGTCCCGGCTTTTTGAAAAATTCGTCTGAAATAACTTTTTTCTTCGGCTTCGGAGTTGCTTCAGTATCAAAGCGTGGCATATAGCCGAGGTCAACAAGTTCTTCGGGAATTTCGTCGATAAAGCGTGAGCGTGGATTAAATTGCGTTTTACCGAATATCATACGTTCGCGAACGTGTATGCAGTAAAGCTTCTCCTTAGCGCGAGTTATGGCAACGTATGCGAGTCTGCGTTCCTCTTCAAGCTCGTCGGGATCCATTGAGGATTGCATACTCGGAAAAATTCCGTCCTCGAAGCCGGGAATGAACACGACAGGGAACTCCAGTCCCTTTGCACTGTGTATCGTCATAAGAACCACCGCGTCTGCGTCTTCGTCGTAGTTGTCGATGTCCGAAACGAGTGCTACATCTTCCAAGAATCCTTCGAGAGAAGCATCGGGGTTTTCGTTCTCGTAGTTTACCGCGTTGCTGACAAGTTCTCCTATGTTAGCGATACGGTCAATTCCCTCAAAGCCCATAGCCTCAAGCATCGCTCTATATCCGGTACGTTCATAAACAGCTTTTATTAGCTCTGACACTGGCGCGGTTTCAGAGATAGCTCGCAGTTCACGTATCATCTTCACAAAATCTGCAAGGCGCGGTGCACTTTTGGTAAGTGCTGTATAACGTACAGCATTTTCCATAACCTCAAACGGGGATATGCCCTCGCTTGCCGCGATAGCAAGCACTGCTTCAACTGTGGTTTCACCGATTTTGCGTTTGGGTTCATTGATGATACGGCGAAGACGGACGCTGTCGTTCGGATTTTTTAGAACGCAAAGATATGCAATAATATCCTTGATTTCCTTACGCTCATAGAAACGTATACCGCCGAGAATACGGTAGGGGAGCCCACTTTTAGCAAAATAGGTTTCTAGGCTGTTCGATTGCGCATTCATTCGGTAAAGCACAGCAAAATCGCTGTATTTGCGCTTATCGTTGGTAACACCGTCTACAATCTTGTTGATTATGTATTTAGTTTCTTCGTTCTGATTATTAAGCTTCTTTACCTTTATCTTTTCACCTTCGGCACCTTCACACCAAAGTTCTTTTCCGCGTCTGCCGTTGTTATGCTTGATAACCGCGTTTGCTGCAGAAAGAATATTCTGCATTGAACGGTAGTTTTGCTCTAGCTTTATAATCCTCGCCGCCTCAAAGGATTTATCAAACTCGAGTATATTCTCAATAGTAGCGCCACGGAAACGGTAAATAGACTGATCGTCGTCGCCTACCACCATAAGATTTTTATATCGTGCAGATAAAAGCTTTGTAAGCTCTAGCTGTGCGCGGTTAGTATCCTGATACTCGTCAACGCAGACGTAACTGAAGCGATTCTGACAGTACTCACGTGCCTCATCACACTCGCGGAGCAAGTGTACAGTCTGCATTATTATATCATCAAAATCGAGCGCATTTGCGGCTATAAGGCGCGACTGATAGAGTGCGTAGATACGAGCGATCTTCTGAAGCCTGAAGTCTGAGCCTGCTTCGTTTTCAAAATCCTCAGGTGTCATAAGCTTGTCCTTGGCACGCGAGATAATGTTAAGCGTTGAACGCGGGGGAAAGGTCTTATCGTCGATATCAAGATCTTTCTGACACTGCGTTATAAGGCGCTTCTGATCATCGCTATCGTATATGGAAAAGTCGCGAGAATATCCGATATTCTCGCCAAAACGTCGAAGTAAACGCACACATATTGAGTGGAATGTTCCTGCCCAAACTTCCTTCGCCATTTCAGCATCTCCGAGAACTTTGGCAATGCGTTCTTTCATCTCATTCGCCGCTTTGTTTGTAAACGTTATAGAAAGTATCTTCCACGCAGGGCAAGGGTCAGCAGCAAACGCAGAAAGTACGTTTGGAATTTCGGAAACATCTAGATTTATCGCATTCTCAAGCGCTTTAACATCCGCTTCGCTCATTGACTCTGGCATATATTCGCTCTCGTATGCGTTTCCATATTTTATAATGTGAGCTATACGGTTAACAAGTACGGTGGTCTTGCCGCTTCCTGCACCCGCAAGTATAAGAAGGGGGGCATTCACAGCGTATATCGCCTCACGCTGTTTAGCGTTAAGGTTACCGTAAAGTTTATCAAAAAGCGCGCGTTTAGCAACGAGTGCACGCTCTGAAAGCTGTTTATTCATAAGCACCTCCGTGGGTGGTTTTTATATAAGAACATTATACTATATTTTCGTTGATTTTTCAAGCAGGAAAGCAAATTTTTGAGAAATTATTCTTTTGTGTGTTGATATCTTCATCATTATGTGCTACAATATTCTTGTAAGGACATAAAACGGAGGCGCGGTATGAACACCTTTCCCGAAACTATAATCGAAATATACGATGAGGAACCAATATACAACGTTCTTGCTCTAACGCAGTTCAAGCCCAAAAATGTGGTTTATATAGGAACAAGAAAGATGAAAAATAAAAGAGTAAAAAATAGCATAATTTCGTTTATCCGCGAAATATCGCTTGACACGAAATGCTTTTTCTACTCCACCGATATGCTTAACATAAATTCGGTAATTGCCGAACTTAATAATATCCTTGATACTTACGGTGACTGCGCTATAGATCTGACAGGCGGCAACGAGGTCGCACTCGTTGCAATCGGTATGCTTGCAAAAGAGAGGGAAATACCGCTTTTTCGTTATGACAGATACGCGTATTGCTATCGCAATATATATGCCTGCCCGATGGCAGAAGACATACCTTCAGAGCCAAAGCTTAACGTCCGCGCAAATCTCGCACTCGCAGGCGGTATGATGAAATCGCACGGACATGTGGCGCTTGACGCTTTAACCAAAGACGTTTCCGACGATATTTTTCGCGTGTGGACTATATACAAGAAACATCATCGTTTATGGTCCAAGGTGGTCGGATATCTTCAGCAGATATCCAAAAATATGGAAGGTGATGAGCTACATATAAGCTCACGCGAAACACTTTACGGAACAGAGCGCATAGTCGCCGCAAATAAAGAGGTAATGGGAGAACTTGCCGATGCCGGAATTATTGAAAATTACCGCCTCGACAATGGACGCATAAGCTTCGACTATAAAAATCGTCTTATGCGCTCCTGCCTTTGCGACACTGGTATATGCCTCGAGCTTTATGTATATGCCGCCGCCCTCAGCACGGGAGTGTACGATGACGTTCAAATTAGCGTTGTTATTGACTGGGACGGTAATTTGAATGCGGCGATAAACACAATAAATGAGATTGACGTTATGCTTACCAGAGGTATTGTACCCGTATTCATATCCTGCAAATCCGGTACACCAAACGTAACGGCGCTTAATGAGATAAAAACTCTCGCAAAACAGTTCGGCGGTGAATATGCACGCCCCGTGCTTGTCACCATGGCGAATGTACGAAATGGTGATCGTTACCTCATGCAACGGGCAAGAGATATGGGTATTGAGATAATAGACCGCGAGGATCTAATTTACGACAGACTCTCAAAGCGTCTATACAAGCTTTCCAAAATTTGACATCACGTTCTCACACAAATTACCACACAGCATATCCTTTATTGAGGATAAATCCTCATATTTTAGGAAAGGAAGCTTTCGTTTCACGGAAGTTACGGTAATTTGTGTGAGAAATTATTTTGCCGCGGCTAACACGGGCAGAGGTTTCGTGTGTTGGTATAACGATATATTCAATCCAAAGAAGCTAGACTTTATCTACATAATAAAGGGCGGAAGCGGTACTGGCAAATCCACGCTAATGAAAAAACTTGCCGCAAAGGCTGAGGAGAAAGGTGGAGTTTGCGAGCGCTATTATTGCTCATCCGATCCAACCTCACTTGACGGCATTATTGCTAGCATGCCAAACGGTAAGCGTATTGCTATGCTCGACGGCACAGCCCCCCATACACACGATCCCAAATATCCCGGCGCCGCAGAAGCCATAGTTGATCTCGGAAAGTATTGGTGTGAGGATATCCTGAAAGGTCAGCGAGATGAAATAATAGCACTTTCCGATAAAAAAGCTAATCTTTTCGGTGAGGCGTACGGTTATTTCGGCGCGGCGGCGACACTTTATTTATCAAATCTAAACGAGACTCGTGGTGCACTTTTATCTGACAAACTCTATACCGCTTGCGAACGTCTGCTTATGCAGCGTATGCACGAATGTAAAGTAAAGGAAAGTGCAGGAAGTGTATGTGTACGAGGGTTATCCGCGCTTTCAACACACGGAGAAGTGCATTTTAACAGCTTCGACGATGCAGAAAAAGTCTGTCTTGTAACCGATCTTTCTGGAACTGCACCACTTTTGTTCGAGGCAATGTTAAACACAGCAGATAAATTGGGTTTATCCGTTTGTCGTGCGCCTGTACCCCTTATATCCGAGCTTACCGAGGCACTATATTTCCCAGAATTATCGCTCTCTATTGTAAGCCGTACTGACAAATCCGATGTAAAATTTATCAATATGTCCAGATTTGTACAGAGAGATCTTCTCGCAGGCGAAATGCGAGTACACAGACGGCTTATCAGAAAATCCGCCGCCCAACTTGTTGAAAAAGGGCTTGCGCGCCTATCAGAAGTTCGAACAGTTCACGGTGAGCTTGAGAAGATTTATATGGGCGCTATGGATTTCACTCGCCTTGGCGAAGCAACGCGTAGACTACTTGAAACAATATTCATTTGATCACATAGGAACGGTTATGCCGTTCCTTACTTTTTATGGCATTGTGAACAATATTTTCGGAACACACCTTCAAAAAATGTACTTGACAATTTGCCGAAAATCGGGTATAATATTTTAAATACTATATTTCCAAAATTCAAATGAAAGGATACCCGTTGCCAACGCGCTTCGGGCAAGGTGATTACGATGGTGAATTGCAACCCAGCTGAAAAGTTTCTCAAAGAAGGTCTTACCTTCGATGATGTGCTGTTAATTCCAGCAAAGAGTGACGTCACCCCCAATCTCGTTTCTCTTGAAACACAACTCACCAAATCAATTAAGCTCAACATTCCTATGATGAGTGCCGCAATGGATACTGTTACCGAGTCCCGTCTGGCTATCGCTATGGCGCGTGAGGGTGGTGCCGGTGTTATCCATAAGAATATGCCTATCGAAAAACAGGTTGACGAGGTTGAGCGCGTTAAGCGTTCCGAAAACGGAGTTATCGTTAATCCCTTCTACCTCTCCGCTGAAAACTATGTTTACGAAGCGGATGAGCTTATGGGTAAATACAAGATTTCCGGTGTGCCGATATGTGATGAGAACAAGCGCCTTATTGGTATAATCACCAACCGCGATATGCGTTTCCTTGACAACCACCAGATGAAGATCAAAGAGGTTATGACCAAGGAAAACCTCATCACCGCGCCAGTTGGCACAACTCTTGCACAGGCGCAGGAGATCCTTCGTGCAAACAAGATCGAGAAGCTCCCGATCGTTGACGATGACTTCATTCTTCGCGGTCTTATCACCATTAAGGATATTGAAAAGGCTACCAAGTATCCGAACTCTGCGAAGGATAAGAACGGCAGACTTCTCTGCGGTGCGGCTATCGGCGTTACTGCTGACGTCCTCGATCGTGCAAGCTCACTTCTTTCCGCAGGCGCAGACTTCCTCGTTCTTGACTCGGCTCACGGTCATTCAAAGAACATAATCGCTTGTGTTGACAAAGTTAAAAGTGCATTCCCCGAAGCACAGATTATCGCAGGTAACATCGCAACTGCCGCCGCGGCTCACGATCTTATTTCCGCAGGCGCAGATGCTATTAAGGTTGGTATCGGTCCCGGTTCTATCTGTACCACACGTGTTGTTGCAGGTATCGGCGTTCCTCAGGTTACTGCTATTTATGACGTTGCAAGCGCTGCAGCCGAATCCGGTATTCCGGTTATCGCAGACGGCGGTATCAAGTACTCCGGCGACCTTGTTAAGGCCATCGCCGCAGGTGCTAATGTTGTTATGATCGGCTCTCTCTTCGCAGGCTGTGAGGAATCCCCCGGACTCACTGAAATCTATCAGGGACGTCAGTTCAAGGTAT
>JAZNLM010000127.1:0-19193 GCA_045579105.1 Candidatus Flemingiibacterium sp. | reverse complement strand
CGGCATAAACTTAACCCGTTTTGCAACGCTTAAATCGGGCACGCTTCTTCGTGTTGGACGCGTAATCGTGCCGATTGTTCGAGCGATATGTGAGAGGGACAGAGCCATACGTAATTTCACGCCCGAGAAATATTATCAGCCGCGTTCAAATGCCGTCACAAACGGCGAAGAGGTTGAGCTTTTATCAAAGCTGAAGTTTGACAAAAATTCATTTGGTGACTGTCAGAAAAAATGCACAGAGTATAACGCACTCGGTGCAGTTGTCACCGATGTCAAACGCAAAAAGGACAAGCTTTCGCCGGGTAAACTTTGGTCACTTTCAAAGCTGCAGAGCTTTCTCGGTAAAAAGTATAAGATGTCAATGCCGCGCTCGCTTGAGGTGCTTCAGAAGCTTTACGAGGAAGGATATGTAACCTATCCGCGTACAAACTCGGAGTATCTTGCCACGGCGGAAAAGGACAAGGTGAAGCGAGTTATTGATGCCGTGTCGAAGCTTCGCTATCCGATCACATTCAAGGATACAAAGCAGATATTCGACGACTCGAAAATTGAGGCTCACTCGGCGCTCACGCCTACCACGAAAATTCCAGATAAATCCCGCCTTTCCGAGGATGAGGCTATCGTCTACGGCGCGATAATGCGCCGATTTGCGGCGGTGTTCTGTTCGCTAGACTGTATAGTGGACAAAACAGAGATAAAAATAGCTGTGGGTACTCCGTCCGAAACAGGGGAGGAATTTACCCTCAAGGGCACGGTAATGATCGAACCCGGTTGGACAAAATATGACGATTATACCACCAAGGATAAAATTTTGCCGGCACTCCAGAAGGGCGACATTATAAATATCGATTTTAATCCCACGGAGAAGGAAACATCGCCGCCAAGGCACTATACTATCGAAACGCTGAACAACTACCTCAAAAATCCCTTCCGCGACGAGCTTTCCAAAAATGATGATGAGGAAAACGATGCGGAAGAATATCGCGCCGTATTCGAGGGACTTGAGCTTGGTACGGAAGCAACGCGCACGCAGATTATCGATAACGCACGCTCGTCCGGCTATATACAGCTTAAAAAGGACGTTTATACAATACTTCCAGACGGCGAATATCTCGTGGACGCGCTTAGCGCTATGGGCATCGGTATGGATAAATATAAGACAGCCGAGCTTGGTAAGGCGCTAAAGAGTGTCTACCGCGGCGAGATGAGCGTTCGCGGCGCTACGGAAATTGCAGAAGTCGAGATTAAAAGCGTGTTTGAGCTTGCAAATTCTGCCATGTCCACAGGCTTTGCCGGTGATGTTATCGGCGCGTGTCCGCTTTGCGGAAAGGATGTTGTTCGTACCCGCCGCGGCTACGGTTGCAGCGGATACAAAGAGGGCTGCAAGTTCACAATATGGAGTACAGTTGCATCAAGACAGATTTCTGCTTCAGAAGCAAAAGCTCTTATCAGTGAAGGGCATACGGACGTGCTTGACGGCTTCGTTTCAAAAAAAGGTACGACCTTTAGTGCGCGTCTGAAGCTTGACGGGGATAGGGTGGGTTTTGAGTTTGATAATTCAAAACCGCATGTACAGTACCAAAATGCGTCCAAGTCTGCAGGTAAGCCGATTGAGGGCATACCGATAGACTATTCTTTTCAGTAATTTGGAGGGCAAATGAGCAAGTACAAGCACATTTTATTTGACCTTGACGGAACGCTTGACGATCCGTTTGAGGGTATAACAAAGTCAGTGCAGTACGCGATGCGCAAGTTTGGCGTAGAAACTGACCGCGCAAGGCTCGGTGGCTTTATAGGACCGCCGCTTAGTGATTCATTTATCAAATATTTTTCGCTTACCGAAGAAGATGCGAAGCTTGCCGTTGACTATTACCGCGAGTATTACCGACCTACGGGCATATTTGAAGTTAGCATTTACAAAGGTATTCCAGAGCTTCTCAATGAGCTTCAAGCGACAGGATATGACCTTGTGCTTGCCACCTCAAAGCCCAAAGTTTTTGCCGATATGATACTCGAAAAGTATGGTCTTGAAAAATATTTTGCGGCGACTTTCGGAAGTGAGCTTGACGGCACACGCGTTAAAAAGGGCGAGGTCATTGACTACGCATTTGAGAATCACGCAATGGACAAATCCCGTGCAATTATGGTCGGTGACAGAATGCACGATGTCATCGGCGCTCACGAATGCGATATACAGTGTATTGGAGTGACATTCGGCTATGGTGACCGTTCAGAGCATATAGAGTGCGGCGCTGACTTTATCGTAGATAGCGTTGATGAACTCAAAAAATTACTTCTTGCATAAATTAACCTCCCTGTGGGCATAAATAAGCCAACACAAGGAGGTAATTTTTATGCGAATGGACGATAAAACATATAAAAAATACGTGGAAAAACGGGCGAAAAAATCAAATTTGCCTGCCGACTGCGCAAAGGCTTTTTTAGTCGGCGGTTTAATATGTACGATTGGACAGGGGCTTTTTGATTTATACACTTATATAGGACTCAGCGAAGAAAACGTAAAAGCGCTTGTACCTGTATCGCTTATATTTTTGGCGGCGCTTCTGACCGCGCTCAGCTTATTCGATAATATCGCAAAATTTGCAGGTGCTGGGACCCTTGTGCCGATCACAGGCTTTGCAAATGCGGTTGTTTCGCCTGCTATTGACACAAAAGCCGAAGGCTTTATTCTTGGCGTGGGCGTTAAGGTGTTCACAGTAGCAGGTCCTGTTATACTTTACGGCACACTTGCATCGGTGATCTATGGAGTAGTTTACTATATAATGAGGTGTTTATAATGCAAAAGGGAATTATACAGCTTTCCTCACACCCGTCACTTATCTGTGCCTCTACCGTGGTCGGAAAAAAAGAAAAATACGGTCCTCTAGGCGAGCTTTTTGATGTATGCGACGAAACGGATACTTTTGAAAAGTCGACGTGGGAACAATCGGAGAGCGAGATGCAGCGTATTGCGCTCAATACGGCGCTTGACAAAGGCGGATTTACAATACACGATATCGATGCTATATTCGCAGGTGACCTTATCAATCAGTGCACATCAAGCGGATATGGACTTGCTAATTTCGATGCGCAGTTTTTTGGACTTTTCGGCGCGTGTTCTACTATGGCAGAATCAATGATACTCGCCTCAATGCTCGTTGATTCTGGCAAATACTCGCGTACTGCAGCTGTAACCTCGTCGCACAACTGTACTGCAGAAAGGCAGTTCAGAAATCCGCTTGAATACGGCTCACAGCGCCCGCCAACGGCACAGTGGACAGTCACAGGTTCTGCGGCTGTAATAATCGGCAAAGGCGAAAATTTACCGTACGTGGCTGACGTTTTGCCGGGACGCGTGTGTGATAAGGGTATAAACGATGCAAATAATATGGGCGCTGCCATGGCGCCGGCGGCTGTTGACACGCTGAAACGATATTTTGACGAGTCAGGAAGTGAGCCTGAGGATTTTGACGCAATATTTACGGGCGACCTTGGATATGAGGGAAGCGGAATACTTGATGATTTGTTATCATCAGAAGGTTATCATATTTCGCGCGTACATCGCGACTGTGGACTTCTGATATATGACCGTGAGCGTCAGGATATGCACGCAGGCGGCTCGGGCTGTGGCTGCTGTGCAACTGTTTTCGCGGCACATATTCTTCCTTCTCTTTACGATGGGCGGCTTAAAAATATTCTTTTTATGGCGACGGGCGCGATGATGAATACTGCGAGTCTTCAGCAAGGATTAACTATACCCGGCATCGGGCATCTTTTGCATATCAAGGCAGGAAATTAAAATGGATAAAATTTTTGATTATATCTGGGCGTTTGCCGTTGGTGGAGCTCTTTGCGTTATAGCACAAATACTAATTGACAAAACAAAGCTTACTCCTGCGCGTATACTGGTTTTATACGTCGTGTGTGGCGTGATACTGACAGGCGTTGGGGTTTATCAGCCGATTGTGGACTTCGCAGGCAGTGGAGCTACAGTTCCACTCACGGGATTTGGATATTCGCTTGCGAAAGGTGTTGAAATGGCAATAAACGAGCGAGGTCTTATAGGCGCGATAACGGGTGGTCTTACCGCAACCGCGGCAGGCATTACTGCAGCTATGGTTTGCGCATGGCTCGCGGCGATGCTGTTTAAAGGAAAACCGAAGGGATAAGGAAAGGCTGTTGCATTTTGCAACAGCCTTTTAAAATTAAAAGTTATCCGCGTCCTTGTTTTCGGGAATTACAGCTTCCATCGCGGCAATGGCACACTCAATCATCTTATCGTCCGGCTCATGAACGGTAAGCTTCTGCATCCATACGCCGGGTTTCGCTATAATACGCGTGATAAAATTATCGTGACGACCGCAAAGCTTTATAAGCTCGTATCCGATTCCCACGGTTAAGGGAAGAAGCGCAAGTTTTATAACTGTGCGAAGAATGTGATTTATCTCCACGCTACCTATTTCCTTTGGAATAAGCATACCAATGAAAATACCCACAAGAATCATAAGTATCATAAACGACGTGCCGCATCTCGGGTGAAAACGGCGCTGTGTACGTACATTCTCCACCGTTAAGGGAAGACCTGCCTCATAGCAAAATATGGTTTTGTGTTCTGCGCCGTGGTATTCAAATGTGCGGCGGACGTCCTTGATAAAATTCATACAAGCAATATAAGCAATAAACAGTGCGAGCTTTAAAATACCCTCGAAAACGGATTTTGTCACAGTTGACTGGAAGAAAGCTTCGGCTAGTGTGCCTGCTGTGAAGGTCTGAATAAGAGAAAACAGAAGCGAAGGAAGCCACATAAAGAGCACAACAGATAAGACCACTCCGAGCACACCGCCGATAGCTGCGGCGATACCCATGAGTGTAGATTCTTTCTTTTTCTCCAGCTCGGTTTGATTTTCGTTTTCCTCGGGCATAGCAATCTCTGCCGAGCGCATAAGCGCTTTGTAGCCTATTTTCATTGAGCCTATAAAGTTGAAAATTCCGCGAACAAACGGTATTTTGGAAACCTTTGATGCTTTTTTACCCACGACACAGTCCTCGAGTACGATATCCCCTGCGGGATTACGCACAGCCATTACTGTCTTTTCAGGACCGCGCATCATAATACCTTCAATAAGCGCTTGACCGCCTATCGATGTCTTCTTCTCACAGCAATTATTTTTATCTGACAATTTTGTCACCTCATAAATCATAGATTTGAACATATATAAGTATTATACCTCTTTTGTGTGGCTTTGTCAATGGCGTTAGTGTTAACATTAAAGTGGATTTATTGATGCCTTGACATAAGGCACGTTTTTTGATATAATATACAGAGTACATCCAGAAAGGATTTTTGATTATGATTTTATCCTCTCGCGAAACCTGTATCGCTTACCGTTGCCCGTACTGTACGCAGGGAATCAAGAGTATGGTGGGAGTATTTGCGTTGTCAGGCGCTATGAAGAAGCTTAAATGTTCGTGCCTTGCAAGTGAGCTTACAATTCATCATACAAGTGATGGAAAGCTTCGTATAACCGCGCCGTGTCTGCTTTGCGGCGGCGAGCATACTTTTGTTATAAGCTCGAAGTTGTTTTTTGAGAAAGAATTGTTTATATATCAATGCCCTCACACTGCGTTTGATCTTGTTTTCATAGGAACAGAAGAAGCTGTATCCGCGGCGCTTGATCGCTCGGAGAAGGAACTCAATGACCTTCTTAAAGAGCTGGGACTTGACAGTCTTGATAAGATACTCGGGGATGTTGACAGCTCCGACGATGACGAACCTTGCGATCCTATGATTTACGACACCGTTATGTTCGTTATAAAGGATCTTATCGAAAACGGTGACGTTTCCTGTTGCTGTGACAATGGCGATTACGATGTTGCCGTGTCCGACGATCACGTTAAAGTGTTTTGCCGCAACTGTGGCGCATCTAAGGATATTGCCACGGATAGTGAGCTTGCTGCAAGAGCGTTTGTTGAATCCACACATTTGAAGCTCGAAAAACTTTAAATTGCGGTAACAAAATTTTAGCCTCTACATAGTATGAAAATAGGGAGCGAGGTTCACCGATTGGCGGTGCGCAAACTCCCGATGCGTACACATTTTCACGTGTACCGTGGAGGTAACTATGAATAACTGTCTTTGCAACGTATTCGATGACAAGTGCGTATGGCTTATCATAATCGCGCTTCTCATTATCTTCTGTGGCTGCGGCTGCAACTGATAACTGAATAAAGTTGGCACCAAAGCAAAAGCTTTGGTGCCGATTTTTTGTTTTGCTACACTGCGCAGCAGATTGCGTACCGCAAGTTACCTTGGACGGTGCTTTTGCTATTGAGATAATTTTCTCATTTTATCGAGAATCGCATCGAAATAATCAGGGAGCGAACAGTCAAAACGCAGAAAATCACCGCTTGTCGGATGCACAAATCCGATGTGTGTGGCACATAGACACTGACCTTGCATAAGCTCTCCGAGCGTGTGCTCAAACTTCGTATTGCCGCCGCCGTAGAGCGTGTCGCCGAGCAGTGGATGTCCGAGGGATTTCATATGAACACGTATCTGATGCGTGCGGCCGGTTTCGAGTCTGCAGCGCACAAAGGTGTAGGAGTGTCCCATAACGGAGAAGCGTTCGAGTACCTCAAAGTACGTGTGTGCATTTCGACCGTCTTTGCAAATAGCCATACGCTTGCGGTCACGTACGTCGCGTCCGATAGGCGCATCTACCGTTCCGGTATCTTCTTTAATGTTGCCGATTACTATCGCGCGATATTCTCGCTCAAAGCTGTGTACTTTTATTTGTTCTGCAAGCCTCAAATGCGATGCATCGTTTTTGGCTACTATCAGGAGTCCGCTTGTGTCCTTATCAATTCGGTGTACTATGCCGGGGCGTATTACGCCTCCGATACCCGAAAGTGAATCGGCACAGTGATAGAGAAGGGCATTCACAAGAGTACCATCGGGATTGCCGGGCGCAGGATGGACAACCATTCCTCGAGGCTTATTAACGACTAAAAGGTCACCGTCTTCATATACGATATTAAGCGGTATATTCTGCGCAATGGCATTGTCAGATATAGGCTCGGGAAGCTCGGTTTCAATTTCGTCACCGAGGCGCACACGGTAATTTTTCGCAGGAAATTTTCCGTTAACTGTTACGTTATCGGTTAAGATTAGCTTTTGCGCCGCCGAACGTGTAATATCCTCGGTTTCGCTGATGTAGACGTCAAGGCGTTTGCCGACGTCTTCGTTTGTAATTACATTCATTTTTTTATTTTTCCTTGATGAACTTTTCAAATTCTTCTGCGCTTCCCTCGGAAAAGCCCTTGCGGTCAATCATCATATACAAACGCTCGGGCAGGGCAAGAAGAAAAAGATTTTTTGTCTTTTTGAACTTCTTAAATCTGTCGTATTTAAATGAGATTTCCTTTTCGATTGAGGTGTTAAAGGTTACGAGCCTGTCATCATAGAATTTAAGCACGGTTGAAGACGGAGTATCACTTCCGGTCAAGACAAGATTGCGCTTTGCCTGCTGACGTGCGGCGAGAATGGGACGTACGAAACCCACCAATATGAGAGCCGCATCCGCTGCTGTCAACATAATTGCGCTCTCAAGCACGCCGGCACAGTAGAGCATAACAGTTGTCAGAGTGACAAATGCTATAACTACGGAGTAAACAATAGTTCGAAGCTTTCCAAGCGCGGCAAACTGCATTTCACGAAGCACTTTTTCTGTTTGCAAAACAGTATTGATGAATTTAGGTTCCATAATATCTCCTATATAAAATCCCTCGGTCGGCGACCGAGGGATTTTGGTTTAGTTTTGTGACGAGTGGTCGCCCGCCTTGCTTTTGCGAGAAGCTTTAATGTCTCCGATGAGTATCTGAAGTATAACGAGTGCACAGCCAACGCATACGAAGGAGTCCGCGACGTTGAATACCGCAAAGTCAATAAGGCGAAAGTCGATAAAATCCACAACGTATCCAAGAAGGATGCGGTCTATCATATTACCGATACCGCCGCCTGCGATAAAAGCAAGTCCCACATACAAGAGCGGATCGTAAAGCTTCTTATAGTATGCAAGCATAACGGCAATTATAGCGACTATCGCAAGCGTTGACACAACCATAAACACCCACCGGTGATTCTTCAGAATACCGAAAGCCGCGCCGCGGTTTTCGAGATACGTGAGGTGCAGGGCATTTTTGATAATCGGTACTGTGTCAATCGCTTTGAGATACGCTACAGCAAGCCATTTGGTTAACTGATCAAGTCCGATAACTGCCGCTATTGGTAAAAGCCAGAGAAAGCGTTTCATTAGCCAACGATTGCCTTGCAGCGTGCACACAGACAGGTGTCGCCCTCGGTATGAACCTCGGTAGAGTACTTCCAGCAACGCTCGCACTTTTCGCCGTCAGCGACCTCAACCTTTACGCCAATTCCGCTGACGGTTTCGGTGTATGCATCAGCCGCGGGAGCTTCGTTTACAACGTTTACAGCGCTTACGATGAAGGTGTCCTCAAGCTCGCTTCTGAACTCGTTGAATGTTGCGAAAATGTCTGCTTCGGGTGCCCAGATAGTAAGCTTTGCGTCGAGCGACTTACCGATGAGTTTGTCAGCACGTGCTATTTCAAGTGCCTTCATAACGTCATCGCGAAGATCGAAGAGCTTTGCGTACTTTGCTTCGATACCGTCGAAGGTAAGAGCTTCGTCGTATACGGGCATATCGTTGAGAAATACGCTTCTGGTGTCATCAGAGGCAATGTGCTTCATAGATGCCCAAATTTCTTCCGCGGTGTAGGAGAGAAGCGGTGCAGTGATACGGGTGAGCGCAGAGAGAATGATGTACATTGCAGTCTGTGCCGCACGGCGAGTCTTGGAGTTAGCCGCTTCAACGTAAAGTCTGTCCTTGGTGATGTCGATGTAAAGCTTCGACATATCAACGGTGCAGAAATTGGAAATGGCGTGAACGACAATGTGGAAGTCGTAGTTGTTGTAAGCTTCGTGAACGTCTTTAACGAGTGTATTAAGGCGAGCGAGTGCCCACTTGTCAATAGCTTCAAGCTCGGAAATAGGAAGCATATCGGTGTTGGGATCGAAGTCCTCGCCGATTTTGCCGAGGTTAGCCATGATAATTCTAGCAGTATTGCGGAATTTTCTGTAGGTTTCTGAGAGCTGCTTGAAGAGATTGTCGGAGCAGCGGATGTCTACTGTGTAGTCGCTCGAAGCCGCCCACAGACGCAGCAGGTCTGCTCCGTACTTCTTAATAACGTCCTCGGGATATACGGAGTTGCCGAGCGATTTGTGCATTGCCTTACCTTCGCCGTCAACCACCCAACCGTGGGTGAGTACCTGTTTGTAAGGCGCGCCCTGTCCCTTTGCACCGACAGCGGTGAGAAGGGAAGACTGGAACCAACCGCGGTACTGGTCAGCACCCTCAAGATAGAGGTCAGCCGGCCACTGCATACCGCTCCATTTAGAAAGCTCACCATCCTCGAGAACTGCAAAGTGAGTCGAACCGGAGTCAAACCAACAGTCAAGAGTGTCGGTTTCCTTAATAAAGCCGTGATCACAGCCACAGTGAGGGCATTTAAATCCTGCAGGAAGAAGCTCCTCTGAACTCTTATCAAACCAGGAGTTCGAGCCGTTAGCAGCAAATTCTGCACTAACAGCTGCGATAGTTTCATCGGTAGATATAGGCTTTTTGCACTCAGGGCAGTAGAATACGGGAATGGGAAGTCCCCAACGGCGCTGACGGGAGATACACCAGTCTGCACGCTCGTTGATCATGGAAACCATTCGGTCACCGCCCCATGCAGGGAGCCAATCAACACCCTCGCAAGCTGCTACTGCATCTGCACGAAATGCATCAACAGAGCAGAACCACTGAGGAGTTGCGCGGAAGATGATAGGATTCTTACATCTCCAGCAGTGAGGATAGCTGTGGCTGATGTTCTCGGAAGCGAGAAGTGCGCCGCTTTCCTTCATATCTTTAAGAATAGCTTCGTTGGACTCTTCATAGTACATACCTGCGAACTTGCCAGCATCCTCGGTCTGATAGCCGCGGTCATCAACCGGTACAACTATCGGAATCTTGTAGCGCATACAAGTCATATAGTCGTCTGCACCGAATGCGGGAGCGGTGTGAACACAACCGGTACCGCTTTCCATGGTAACGTACTCGGCAAGCAAAAGCTTACTTTCACGCTCAAGGAAAGGATGTTGTGCGGTCATATACTCGAAGTCGCCGCCGACAAACTCGGCAACGCGCTCGAAGTTTTCTATGCCTGCCGCTGCCATGGTCTTGTCAGCGAGTGCATCTGCGAGAATGTAGATTTCACCGTTCTCTGCCTTAACTGCAACATACTTGTCGCGTGGATGAACCGCGATAGCGAGGTTGCCGGGAAGAGTCCAGGTGGTGGTGGTCCAGATTACGAAATAGGTCTTATCAAGGTCAAGCATGGAGAACTTTCCGAGATCGTCCTTAACCTTAAACTTAACGTAGATAGAAGTGCAGTCGATATCCTTATATTCAATCTCTGCTTCTGCGAGAGCTGTTTCATCGTGAGGGCACCAGTAAACCGGCTTGAGCCCCTTATAGATGTAGCCCTTCTTAAACATCTCTCCGAATACCTTAACCTCACGTGCCTCAAACTTGGGATCCATAGTAAGATAGGGGTTGTCCCAGTCACCGAGAACGCCAAGACGCTTGAAGGATGTCATCTGAATATCAACGAAATCCTTTGCGAAGTCGCGACAAGCGGTTCTGAACTCGGAAACGGACATATTCTTGTGGTCGAGCTTGTTCTTCTTGATGATTGCGGACTCGATAGGCATACCGTGGTTATCCCAGCCGGGAACGTAAGGTACTTTAAAGCCATTCATCGACTTATACTTGTTGATGAAGTCCTTGAGTACCTTGTTGAGTGCAGTACCCATATGGATATTACCATTAGAGAAGGGAGGACCGTCGTGAAGAATGAAGAGCGGCTTGCCCTCGTTTCTCTCAAGCATTTTGTTGTAGATATCGTCGTTTGCCCAAACTGCGCCTATCTCAGGCTCACGCTGAGGGAGATTGGCGCGCATTGAAAAGTCTGTGTTCGGCAGATTAAGTGTTTTTGAATAATCCTGTGCCATTGAAGTTTGCTCCTTACTTTAAATGTATATTTATGAATATTTATTTTCTTCTTACGGTGCTCTGTTCATCTGAAAAGAGCATGTTGAAATCTTCGTCCTTGCTTGCGTTTGCGGCGGATTTCTTTGTTACGGATTTTACGAAATCAAGATAAGATTCGTTATCGGAAACATCGCTGTCAGGGGTGTTTATAACATCGTCCGTTTCTCTATAGCGGCGGTTAAGCTCTTCCACAGACCCACGGAGTGTACCCTTATCCGTGGAAACCTGCTCCCGAGAGATTTCAAGTACGTCGCTGTAAGAAGCGGTAGTTACTATATCAAGCGGTTCAAGCCCGTCATCGTCTTGTTCGAGCGCGGGGGATTCCACGAGTGTTTCGATAGTAGCTTCCAAATCAAGCTCGTTGTCGGCATTTTTTGCATCAGTGGAAACTTCGGTATCACTGTCAATACCCTTAATGCTTGCCTTAAGACGCTTTATAGCTTCGCGGCGAAGCTCATTCTGTGCTGGAATAGCAGATTCATCCATACCCTCTGTGAGTCTTTCGATAAACGTTATGTGCTCACTGTAGCGTGCAAAAAGTTCTTGCTTTAACTCAAACGCATCGCGCTGAAGATCGGCGATAGTTTCTCTGCCAAGCTCAATCTTATCGTTAAGGTCGGCAAGAATGGAATTGCAGGATTCTTTAGCGCTCTTAACAATCATCTCTGCGCGCTCAGTAGCATCTGCTTTGATTTTATTTGCGGCGCGTTTTGCATCTATAAGAGTGCTTCTTATTGAGTCCTCGTCCTCTTTTATCTCGTCAAGGCGAGTAATTGCCGCTTTGAGTTTGCGTTCAAGCTCATCGTTTTCGCGGTAAAGCTCGGTGTATTTCTCTATTAAGAAATCGACGTATTCGTCAACCTCGACGGGATTGTATCCGCGCAGGGACTTCGCAAACGTCTTATTTCTCAGTTCATGCGGAGGAAGCATAATGAACGTCCTTTCGTTTGAATTTATATATAGCGCCGTGCCAAGAGCCGTATCCGTCCTTTTTGCGACAGGGTATCAACGCTGTCGACAATGAATTTTCCGCCTTTTGCAGCGCCGATTTTTCGTATGGAAATAACATCACCGTTTGTGACCTCGCGGTCAGGGTGAACGGCGGTAAAGTAGTTGTGCTCAACGAGCCCGTCTCCGATAAGACCTTTTGCATTTTCGCGAGAGATCCGTGCAAGCTCGGACACAACGGCATCAAGCCGCGCAGAGGCAACTGTGCCGCTTACTTTCTCAAACTGTCTTGAAAAAGCAAAATCATCGGGAAGAGTGATGTAATCTGCCTTTACCTTATCACGCCCGATGTACGTGAGTTCGTCTTTTATAAGCTCGGCAACCTTTGGATTGGTGAATACAATAGCACCATCCTCGTCCAGAAGAATATCGCCCATTGCAGAGCGATCTATTCCAAGTCCAATAAGTGAACCAAGAAAATCCCTGTGAGCAAGCTTAACATATCCGCTTGTTTTTATTTTCAGTGGTACAATGACGCTCGAAAATTCACTCCGAAAAGCAACATTCTTTTGAATACCCTCGGCAAGTGAATATCTCGAGTAAGAGGGAAGTGCACAAAGCATTGTACGCTCCGCATTATCAAAACCACCCCAGAAAAAGCAAAGCGGCTCAGATTCGTTATCCGTGAAAATAGCGTGACGCTGTTTTTCGATAATAAAGCGTTCACGCATATTAAGAAATCCTAAAAATCCCGGCACCCCACTGTCTGCACGCGTATAGATTTCATCCACACGCGCAAGCAGGAGCTTTTCGTCGTCGGTTAGAAGTGAATTAAGATTTATAGCCATAATATCAGGGCAAAAACATTTGCACAGTTGACAGAAGAATAAACGCAACAAAAAAAGAAAGGTCGATAGGAAGACGTCTTACGAAATCGAATCGTTCAAGCAATAATCTGACCGGCACGATAATCGGCTCGGTCATCATATAAACAAAGTTAACGACAGGGGAACCATCGTCCACCGGCAGCCACGACAGGACCGCACGAATGAACATCATCACCTCAAGTGCCATCAGAAAAAAACTCACCAAATTGGTGAAAACATAAACAACATTTGTCACGTTAAATTATCTCCATATATGACTAAAAAGCCGACGGCGGGGAGAGTGCTCCGCCGTCGGCTCCAAAAATCAGATCTCGTTTTCGTAGTAATCTTCTTCTGCTTTCTTCTGTTTATCCTGAATAGGGCCGTCAGAAACGTCAACGTTGCAGGGAGCGATTACATAAGTATTGTTAGCAACACGCTTGATGTTGCCGTTGAGCGAGAATACAACGCCGGACAAAAAGTCGAGAAGACGGCGAGCGGTTTCCTTGTTGGTAGCCTCGAGGTTGAGAACTACCGTGCGGCGATTGAGAAGATGGTTAGCGATCTGGGGCGCACTGTCGAAACGCTCGGGCTTTACAACCTTAAGCTCAAGTGCGCTGCCGCTTACCTGCATGCCGTCATCCTGAGTCATATAGGGATCGCCTGCCTGATACTGTTGAGTCTGGTAGGGAACGCTGTCAAATCCGCTGGTTATTTCCTGCGTGTATACATCCTCAGGCTCGTATTCGTTTCCCGCATCGGGGTTAATGCCGTTTTTGATCTTGTCAAAGAATCCCATTTGTTTGTACCTCCGTTATTTTATCTTGTTTTTTATTTTTCTGTTGTTTGATAGTTTCGCGCTCCGAAAATGGTTGATCCAAGGCGTATTTCATTTGAGCCGGATATTATCGCCTCTGTGTAACTACCGCTCATACCCATCGAAATCACGTTAAAACAGTCCTTATCTATATTATGCCTCTTTTTTTGCGAAATGTCAATGAAATATTGATAAGTTTTTTCAAAAAACTTTAAATATTCTGATTTTTCGTCACATTTTGGCGCGATTGTCATAAGTCCGCGAATACGAATGTTTGAAAAACGTGCGAGACCGTCGATAAAAGCATCAAGCTCCTCTGGCATTACACCGCCCTTTTGCTCCTCTCGCCCAATGTTGACCTCAACAAGAACATCCA
This sequence comes from Candidatus Flemingiibacterium sp., assembly GCA_045579105.1. Classification (GTDB taxonomy): domain Bacteria; phylum Bacillota; class Clostridia; order Oscillospirales; family CAG-272; genus Flemingiibacterium. Next base: position 5,015 of record JAZNLM010000127.1, on the reverse strand, counting down.
TTGTAAGCGCGTGCTTTTTTGCCTGCTTGTCAATTTCTGCTGCGAGCTTTAAGCTGTCGAGCGACTCTATCATATCGACCTTGTCAATGATATACTTGACCTTGTTCGTTTGAAGAGTGCCTATTAGATGTATTTCAAGTTTGCCGCCGTTTGGGTGATGAAGCTTATCATATTTTTCGAGAAGCTCCTGAACGCGGTTTTCGCCGATAGCAGTAATGCCAAGCTCGTCGATTGCGTAATTGATAATTTCAACCGGTACGGTCTTTGTAACCGCAAGAAGCTTGATTTCACGCCCGTTTGAAATATTCGCTATCTCTCGCCTTACATCGGACAACTGTTTTGCAATCAGTTGACGGTCAAATCTGTTTTCATCGTTTGTCTGCATTATTGTTTCCTCAAAAGCCGGTATAGGCTACTTTATTATCTTTCCGACGTAAAGGTTTCTGCCTGCAGTTATGATTACGTCATAAAGACCGAGCTTCGCCATATAGTCGGGATCGTTTTGCGGATCTCTAGGTGCGACGATGTAATATCCGTCACCCTCAAGTATAACGTCGATATATTTGAAATCAACCGTATTTCCGACGAGTATATAAACACCCATCTTCCCGTCTACAAGACGTACAGCAGAAATCGGCACCTTATAACCTGTGTATGAGTCTCGTACTACCTCAACTGTCTGCATTCGGTTAAAGCTGAAATCCTCGGGCACTTCGTGAGAAGAGAAAATAAGCAATATTCTCTCGCCGCCGTCAGGTGCAATTATATTCGAGAGCTCCATTTTAAGCTGGGTGTCATTATTGTACGGAAAAATAACCTGATAACTGTATCCTTCGTTGTAGAAACGAAGCTGTTCGCGTCCTGCCTCGATTACTATGTACCAACGGAAATCCGTCGCGATCTTCCCGATGGCGTTTGCACCATATTCTATCGGCTCTGTTTTTATCATTGCATCGAACAGTTCGAGTGTTAATGCATCAATAACGTCGCCGGTAAAGGTTGCCTCATAACCGTCGAGAGTAGAATGGAAAAATCCTGTTGCTGGAGCGCTCACAGCTTCGCTCACAGAATCAAGTCCCGAAGTCAGGCTGTCGCGCGAATTTCTTAAATCTTCGATAACATCGTCAAAGTTCTTGACTCTGCCTGTAATGATCTGTCGCTTATTGAGAAGAGTTAAAAATTCATCGCGGCGTTTGGGAAGACTCATATAAACGCCTTCTTCCGCATTCCTACGAATGGTCATATAGTAGTTACCGATTCGAGCATCAAGCGTTTGTGTATCCGCAGCGGAAAACCCGTCTGTGGAGTTACTTGACAAAAGCAAGTCAATTTTGCGGTCTATTGCGATTATATGTTCACGGGTTTCATTGCTAGAGTCGGCAGTTCCGCCGTAGATGTTTGCGAGGACAGTGCCAGTTCCAACCTTTGTGCCGTCCGGGAATACGTATCCGATTCCACCCGTTTCTGTTGAGTAAACAACAGTTTCGTTTCGAAAAAGATACGCGTCAAATTCTTCTACGTTGTTCTCTGTAGTTTGCAGGGCATGCTGAGTTATAAGCTCGCCGCCGAGTCCGCTGAAAAAGTGATAGCCGAGGTACACAATAACTATGACAGATATTACGATAGATACCACGTACCAGAGAAATCCTCCGAGCGGATTTTTATTTCTGTTTTCTGTAGTTTTTTGCATCCTTAAGCCTTTGTAAATATACGTTATTCAGTATATAATAATACCACTTAAATATTATATCACAAAAACGTGTTAAGTTAAGAGGTTTTTTGCAATGTTTACAATATCTTTAAAATTGCGGTCCGCATTTATCCAATTAACATCTACGCCGCGCTTAAACCATGTAATCTGACGCTTGGAATAGCGGCGTGTCGCCTGCTTGATTTCGGCTACCGCATCTTCCAGTGAACACACACCGTCAAAGTAGCATATGAACTCCTTGTATCCAATAGCCTGCGCAGCTGTTGAGCCTCTGGGAAGACGTCCACTTGAAAGCAGCTCTCGGACCTCATTTTCGAGTCCCATTTCCATCATAATGTCCACACGTTTGTCAATGCGCGCGTACATCTCTTCACGGCTTCTCTCAAGAGCGATGACTTTCGCATCATATGGCTTCGGACGAAGACGGGAACGCTTGTCCCACTCGGTTTTTGTGATACCGCTTGAAAGGTACAGTTCGAGAGCACGAACAACACGTTTTACGTTGTTTTCGTGTATATTTGCTGCAGATTCGGGGTCGACTTCATTAAGTCTTTCCCACATATCATGTGCGCCGTCGCGCTCTGCTTCGCTCATAAGCTTTGCGCGAAGCTCCATATTTGTTTCAACGTTTGCGTAGTCGTTATCCGTCAGTACTGCATCAAGATAAAGTCCCGTGCCGCCGCAGAAAATCGGTAGTTTGCCGCGCGAAATTATGTCGTCACAAATCACTCTTGCACGCGCGCCGTAATCAGCGGCAGAGAAGGGTTCATACGGTTCGATAATGTCTATCATATGGTGCGGTATACCGCACTTTTCCTCTTCGGTAGGCTTTGCAGTACCGATGTTCATTCCGCGATAAATCTGCATCGAATCGCAGGAGATTATCTCGCTGTCGTATATCTTCGCAAGCTCAATCGCAAGTGCGGTCTTACCTGATGCGGTGGGGCCAACAACGGCGATTACACGCGGCTTTTTAGTTTCGTTAATCATATAAAATTCCTTTAGTTTTCCGGCAAATCAATAAATAAACGACGCATCGCCAAAGGAGAAAAATCTGTATTTTTCGCGAATTGCCACGTTGTATGCGTTAAGCATAATCTCGCGGCTCGAAAGCGCGGAAACGAGCATCAAAAGTGTGCTTTCGGGCAGGTGGAAATTAGTTATGAGCGCGTCCACAGCCTTGAATTTGTAACCGGGATATATGAATATGCCCGTGTCGCCGTGCATTGCGTGAACGATGCCGTTTTCATCGGTCACGCTCTCAAGTGTACGGCAGGATGTAGTGCCAACGGCGATAATTCTGCCGCCGTTTTTGCGGCGCTCGTTGATGATACTTGCCGCTTCTTCGGATACGGAAAAATACTCCGAGTGCATAATGTGTTCTGTGAGGTTGTCCACCTTTACCGGGCGGAAAGTGCCAAGTCCGACATGAAGCATAACTGGAACGACAGCGATACCTTTTGACTTAATTTTTTCAAGCAATTCTTCGGTGAAGTGTAGTCCTGCTGTCGGTGCCGCAGCCGAGCCCTCGGTCTTTGCGTAAACGGTCTGATAGCGGCTTTTATCCTTGAGGCGTTCGGTGATGTATGGCGGCAATGGCATATTGCCGATTTTGTCTAGTAAGTCATAAATACTGCCTGCCGAATGGTCGTATATAAAGCTTACCATACGGTTGCCGCCCTCTAAAATTTCGTTTACCTCGGCACGAAGAATGCCGTCGCCGAATACAATAATACTGCCGGGCTTCACGCGCCTGCCGGGACGTACCATAACCTCCCACTTATCAAGTTCGTGCTGACGGAGAAGTACAAATTCTATCTCTGTGGCAACACCTTCTTTTTTGCCGTAAAGGCGTGCGGGAATGACCTTGGAATTGTTGATAACAAGCACGTCTTCGGGATTTAAATGGTCGATAATATCGCAGAATGTTTCGTGCGAAAGCTCGCCCGTTTTCTTGTTTATGGTAAGAAGACGCGAACGGTCACGCACCTCGCTTGGGTGTTGTGCAATGAGCTGTTCGGGTAAGTCATAATAGAAATCTTTTGTTGTGAGTGTTGTGTTAACACGTTCGTTTGTAATCATATCGCAAAAATATGCTCCCTCTATCTAAAAAGTTTATATTATAGGGTTGACAAGTCGGGGTAAATGTGATATCATAATATCCAGTAAAGAATATTTATGATAGAGGTGCACTCCCCGATGATTAAGCAGCGCGAGGCTTCGCCGCCCGTGAACGCTGTCAAAAGGCGACGAGTGCCGAAGTTTGGTCACACGGCGAAGTGCGGCCTTGCTGGTTTCTTTTGAAAATATCGAAGAAACTGTCATCATTAACGTGATGGAGTGCTATCTTAATGTATTAGATTATTCGGGCGAAAACGCCTGTATATATTATAGTACATAGATAGCCGGTTTTCAACCGGTTTTTTGTTTTTTTTACTCCGAGTGCGAATTTTCTCACTCCGTATCAACAAGCGCCGAAAAATACCGGCGTGAATTGTACATATTTTCCCACTGCGGTAATTACGAAAGGATCAATGCTATGTCTACTAAAAACTCCGTTTTCACAGGCGCGGCTGTTGCTATTATCACGCCTTTTACAAACAATCAGGTCAACTACGATCAGCTCGGAGCAATGATCGAGCGTCAGATCGAAAATTCTACCGATGCTATAGTTATCTGCGGTACCACCGGTGAGGCTTCAACCCTTACCGACGAGGAGCATCGCGAGTGTATCCGTTACTGCGTTGAAAAGACTGCGGGCAGAGTACCCGTTATCGCAGGTACGGGTTCTAACGATACTGATTACGCAATTGACCTCTCAAAGTATGCCTGCGACGTTGGCGCAGACGCACTTCTGCTCGTAACGCCTTACTACAACAAGGCAACGACTAAGGGACTTATCAAGAGTTTTCTCGCCGTTGCAGATGCAACCGACAAGCCGATAATTCTTTATAACGTACCTTCGCGTACCGGCTGTAATATTACGCTTCCTGTTTACCGTGAGCTTGCAAAGCACGAGCGTATCGTGGCTACCAAGGAAGCAAGTGGAAATATGAGCGCTATCGCAGAGCTTACGGCAGAGGTATTGGAGCTTGATATTTATTGCGGCAACGACGATCAGATTGTACCGATGCTTTCACTCGGTGGCAAAGGCGTTATCTCCGTGCTTTCCAATATCGTTCCGAAAGAAACTCACGATATCTGCCAGCTTTGGTTTGACGGAAAGGTGAAGGAGTCGGCTGAACTTCAGCTTAAGCTTCTCAAGCTTGCGAATGCACTGTTCTGCGAGGTAAACCCCATTCCC
>JAZNLM010000126.1:0-11766 GCA_045579105.1 Candidatus Flemingiibacterium sp. | reverse complement strand
ACCTGCTCGGTAAGCGAGTCGACTACTCCGGACGTTCGGTTATCGTCGTCGGACCCGAGCTTAAGCTCTACCAGTGCGGTCTGCCCAAGGAAATGGCTCTCGAACTCTTCAAGCCCTTCGTTATGAAGCGTCTCCACGAGACACAGAAGGCTCAGAACATCAAGGATGCAAAGAAGAAGGTTGAAAAGGCAAGCCCCGAGGTTTGGGACGCACTTGAAAACGTTATCAAGGAGCACCCCGTACTTCTCAACCGTGCACCTACACTTCACAGACTCTCTATTCAGGCGTTTGAGCCTATCCTCGTCGAAGGACGTGCGATAAAGCTTCATCCACTCGTTTGTACCGCTTTTAACGCCGACTTCGACGGTGACCAGATGCCTGTACACGTTCCGCTTTCCGCAGAAGCGCAGGCAGAGGCTCGCTTCCTTATGCTTTCGGCGAACAACCTCTTGAAGCCTGCTGACGGACGTTCTGTAACCGTTCCTTCACAGGACATGATTCTCGGTTCGTACTACCTTACTATCGACCGCGCTGGCGAGCTCGGTGAGGGACGCGTATTCCGCGACTTCGACGAGGCTGTCATGGCTTACGAAAACCATCAGATCGGTATTCACGCCGCTATCAAGGTTCGCGTATCCCGCGAGATCGACGGCGTTGTTCACACCGGTATTATCGACGCAACTCTCGGTCGTCTTATCTTCAACCGCGAGATCCCGCAGGACCTCGGATTTGTTGACAGAAGCGATCCTGCAAAGCTGCTCGATCTTGAAATCGCCTTCCCGACCAAGAAGAAGGACCTCGGTAAGATTATCGACCGCTGCATCAAGAAGCACGGTCCTACCGTTACCGCACAGGTGCTTGACTCTATCAAGGCAATGGGCTTTAAGTATTCTACCAAGTCCTCGCTTTCCATTTCTGTTGCGGATATGACTATTCCAGAGCAGAAGTACACTCTCGTTGCGGATGCTGAAAAGCAGGTGCTCGAGATTATGAAGCACTTCCAGAGAGGTCGTCTCTCCGAAGAAGAGCGTTACAACGCAGTTATCAAGGTTTGGGAAAAGACCACCGCTGACGTTGTTGAAGCACTTCAGGCTAAGTTTGACCGCTACAACCCGATTAAGATGATGTCCGACTCGGGTGCCCGCGGTAACTTGACTCAGATGCGTCAGCTTGCCGGTATGCGCGGACTTATGTTCGCTACCAACGGTAAGACGATGGAAATGCCTATTAAGTCTAACTTCCGTGAAGGTCTTAACATTCTTGAATACTTCGTAGCGGCGCGTGGTGCACGTAAGTCGCTTTCGGATACTGCGCTTAAGACGGCTGACTCGGGTTACCTTACCCGTCGTCTTGTTGACGTTTCACAGGACGTCATTGTTCGCGAGGATGACTGCGGTACTCGCAAGGGTATCTGGGTGTCCAAGATTATGGACGGCAACGAGGTTATCGAGCCTCTGCGCGACAGACTTATCGGTCGCTTCGTAATCGGCGATGTTATCAATCCTGAAACCAAGGAAGTTATCATTGCAGACAACAATATGATCACCGACGATATCGCAGACGCTATCGTGGCTGCAGGTATCGAAAAAGTACTCATCAGAACCATTCTCGAATGTAAAGCAAAGCACGGCGTTTGCTCGCACTGCTACGGTGCGGATCTTGCTTCCTCGAAGCCTGTCAACGTGGGCGAGGCCGTCGGTATTATCGCGGCACAGTCCATCGGTGAGCCGGGTACACAGCTTACGATGCGTACGTTCCATACGGGCGGCGTTGCAGGAGCTGATATTACCCAGGGTCTTCCCCGAGTTGAAGAACTTTTTGAGGCGCGCAGACCGAAGAAGACCGCTATTGTTTCGGAAATCTCCGGTGTTGCACGCATCACTGAAAGTAAGCGTATGCGTACGATCATTGTTTCCGCAGGCGGAGCGGCAGAGGATATGTCCTACCCGATTCCGTTCGGAACGCGTATCGTAATCGAGGACGGCCAGACCGTTTCTGCAGGTCAGGCACTCACTGAGGGCTCGATTTGTCCTACCGATATTCTCCGCATCAACGGACTTGACGCGGCTTATGACTACATCATCCGCGAAGTACAGAAGGTTTACCGTCTGCAGTCGGTTGAGGTTAACGATAAGCACATCGAGGTTATTGCCCGTCAGATGACGAGAAAGACCAAGATTGAGGATTCGGGCGATACCACGCTTCTTGTCGGAAGTGTTGTGGATCTTAATGAGCTTGAGCGTGAAAACGCAGAGGTTCAGGCACGTATCGATGCAGGCGAGGTTACTCTCCGCCTTGCAACCGCTTCTCCTGTACTTCTTGGTATCACCAAGGCGGCGCTCCTTACGGAATCGTTCCTCTCTGCAGCATCCTTCCAGGAAACCACAAAGGTTCTTACCGAGGCGGCTATCCGTGGTAAGGTTGACAATCTGCTTGGCCTTAAGGAAAACGTTATTATCGGTAAACTTATTCCTGCCGGAACTGGCATGGAATGTTACCGCAGCGTTGAGGTTGAAAAGAACGAAGAAGCTGCTTTTGCTGCTGACGTTGCTGTCGCTGAATAAGTTCTATGAAGGCACCCGCTATAAAAGCGGGTGCTTTTTTGCTTTGGTGGGGTAAGATCAGAGCACGGTTGGAAGGGTGGTGTGCTGTTGAAACGTTGTTACACTTTACTATGACAAAATTTTGTCAACTAAAACGTCTAAATTAGTCAACTTATCTATTGACATGGGGCGATGAATGGTTTATAATATAGTATATCTATTAAAGATATATCAACTATTGGTAGAATTTTACCGGAGGGTATTTGAAATGAACAGAGTTTACAATTTTTCCGCAGGTCCGTCTATGCTTCCCCTTCCCGTGCTTGAAAAGGCAGCGGCAGAGCTTGTTAATTACGGTGAAGCCGGTATGTCTGTTATGGAGATGAGCCACCGCTCACCTGCGTATGAGGCAATAATTCAGAAGGCAGAGGCTGACCTTCGCAAGGTTATGAATATTCCCGACAATTATAAGGTCCTATTTTTGCAGGGTGGTGCGTCCACGCAGTTTGCGGCTATTCCGCTCAACCTTATGAAGACGGGTAAGGCTGACTACATTCTTTCAGGTCAGTTCTCCACAAAGGCTTACAAAGAGGCACAGAAGTACGGTGATGCAAAGGCGGTTGCTTCTTCCAAGGAAGATAACTTCACCTACGTTCCCGAAACGACGCGTGAATCCTTCCGCCCCGATGCTGACTACGTTCATGTATGCTTTAACAACACTATTTACGGTACGAAGTACAGCTACATTCCCGACACCGGCGATATTCCGCTCGTTGCCGATATGTCCTCCTGCATCATTTCCGAGCCGGTTGACGTTTCTAAGTTCGGCGTTATCTACGCCGGCGCGCAGAAGAATATGGCACCCGCAGGTCTGACTGTAGTTATCGTTCGTGAGGACCTTCTCGGCAATGCTCGTCCCGAAACACCTTCGATGCTCGATTGGCAGCTTATGGCTGACAATGACTCTATGTGCAACACTCCTCCTTGCTACGCTATCTACGTTGCAGGACTCGTTTACGAGTGGATACTTGAGCTTGGCGGTCTTGAGAAGATGCGCGAAATGAATGAAAAGAACGCGGCTCTTCTTTACGATTACCTTGATTCGCAGGATTACTACATCGCGCCCGTTAAGAAGGATAGCCGTTCTATGATGAACGTGACCTTCGTTACCGGCGTTGAGGAGCTTGACAAGAAGTTCCCCAAGGAAGCAGAGAAGGCAGGTCTTATGAACCTCAAGGGACACCGTTCCGTTGGCGGTATGAGAGCGTCTATTTACAACGCCATGCCCTATGAGGGTGTTGAGGCTCTCGTTGAGTTCATGAAGAAGTTCGCTGCGGAAAATCCCAAGGCTTGAAAGGAAAAAGCAACAATGAAAAACATTCAGCTTCTCAATAAAATTGCAAAGTGCGGCACCGATGTTTTCGACGAAAACTATGCGGTTGCCGAGGATATTCAAAATCCCGATGCCATAATGGTCCGCTCGGCTGTTATGCACGATATGGAGTTCGGCGACAATCTTAAGGCTATCGCACGCGCAGGTGCAGGTGTTAACAACATTCCGCTTGACAAGTGTGCTGAAGAGGGTATTGTAGTATTCAACACTCCAGGTGCTAACGCAAACGGCGTTAAGGAAGCGGCTCTCTGCGGCATGCTTCTCGCTTGCCGTGATATCGTTGGCGGTATCAACTGGGTTCAGACCGCAAAGAACGATGCGAATATCGCAAAGCTCGTTGAAAAGGAAAAGTCCAAGTTCGCAGGTACCGAAATAAAGGGCAAGACGCTCGGTGTTATCGGTCTTGGCGCAATCGGTGGCCCTCTCGCAAATGCCGCTATACATCTCGGCATGGAAGTTCTCGGCTGTGACCCGTATATCTCAGTTGAAGCCGCTTGGAACCTCTCCCGTGCAGTACGCAAGGTGAACACACGTGAGGATATTTTCAAGAACGCGGATATCATTTCTATCCACGTTCCGCTTATCGACAATCCTGATCCGTCCGTGTCCACCAAGTATATGATTAACAAGGACACTATCGCGCAGATGAAAGACGGTGTTATCATCCTTAATTTCGCACGTGACGCTCTTGTTAACGACGATGACATTGAGGCGGCGCTCAAGTCGGGTAAGGTAAGACGTTATGTAACCGACTTCCCGAACGCGCGTACCGCAGGAATGGAAGGTGTTATCGCAATTCCTCACCTTGGAGCGTCCACCGAGGAATCCGAGGACAACTGCGCTGTTATGGCTGCAAAGCAGCTTCGCGAATACCTTGAGAACGGTAATATCGTGAACTCTGTGAACTTCCCGAATGTTTCTATGCCTCACAGCGGCGACATTCGTGTTTGCGTACTTCACAAGAACGTTCCCAACATCATCGCACAGATTTCGTCCGTACTTTCCGGTGAAGGCATCAATATCGAAAATATGGCGAATCGCTCGAAGAAGGACTATGCATACTCTATCTTTGAAATCATCGGCAAGGAGTCTGATGATGATATGAAGAAGATCGCAGATAAGATCGCTGCTATCGACGGGGTTATCAAGGTTAACGTTATAAGATAAATAAAAGCTCGCCGCGGTTGAATATATCAACGCGGCGAGTTTATACTAAAGATAAATGTTAAAAGGGCTCTGTGCCCACGATTGAGGAGTGAAATTATGTCAAACATCTGGCACGATATATCACCTAAGCGCATTAACCCAGAGGATTTCGTGTGCGTTGTAGAAATATCAAAGGGAAGCAAGAAAAAATATGAGCTTGACAAGGAAACGGGCTATATAATGCTTGACCGTATTCTTTACACGTCAACGCACTATCCGGCAAATTACGGCTTCATTCCGCGCACCTACGGCGATGACCGCGACCCGCTCGACGTGCTTTTACTTTGCTCGGAAGCGCTTGAGCCGCTGACGCTTGTTCGCGCGTATCCGATAGGCGTTATCTCGATGATGGACGGCGGACGTCACGACGAAAAGATCATTGCGATTCCGTTCGGTGATCCTACCTACAATCACTACAAGAACATAGACCAGCTTCCAAAGCATATTTTCGATGAAATGCGACACTTCTTCACCGTCTACAAGAACCTTGAAAACAAGGATACGGCGGTTGACGAGGTTGCTGACCGCGAGGCGGCAGTCGCCATAATTGCCGCGGCAATTGACAGCTATATCGAGAATTTCTGTAAGTAAAAAAGCCGCCATACGGCGGCTTTTATTTTTGCCTTTTCTCCATACGCTTCCAACTGTAAAAGCCGTAGATGTCGTTCGCGAGAAACATTATAAAGCAGAATACCATTGGCAGATATGAGATGTCCGAGGCTGCGGCAAGTATCCACATAATTATCAGCACAACGTCGTTTGACGCATATGCTGCGGCGTAATACGGACTGCGGCAGAAGGTGAGAAGCGATGCTAAAAAGCTTGTTGCAATGGAGATGGTTGAAACAATAAGATTGGCGTTTCCAAGTGCGCCGAGGATAAAGTAAAACGCGATTGTTACGGTAATTGTTGCTACTGCCATAAGTGCCACGGCTTTTCCCGTGAGGCGGTTTACCTTCACTTCTTTCGTACCCTTATATGGATGCCGGAGCCACGCGATTATCGTTGCCGCGGCGGCAGGTGCGCTCATACCTAGATAAGTTATCATCTCGCCGTAATAGGCGAAGAAAAACGAGTTTATTCCGTAAAGCAGCGAAAATACAAGCACGAACACCTGACCGATAACATAGCCTTTTGCGACGAATATCAGCGCAGTAACACCGACGATCGATGCTATTGTTGAAAGCAGGCTTTCCGTGCCTGATAAAATGCCGGAAAGCGTGACAACAGCGAGTGAAACAGCCAAAAGGACAGCTTCGAATCGCGTCAGATCGCGGAAGGGGTTGCTGATGTTCTTCATTAGTCTTACTCCAAAAGTAGTTTGTCGAGATTTATAATGTCGCCTGCACCCATAACGATAAGCATATCATTTTCGCGAAGTTCACGGCGAAGATAATCTGCAATAGCTTCAAACGATGGTAGATAAACCGAGCCGTTTACTCGCTCGGAAAGCATTTCCGCCGTGATGCCGAACTTGTTTTCCTCGCGTGCCGCGTAAATGTTCGCGAAAATCACGTGCGCGCCTCGTGCTGAAGCTCCGGAAAATGCGTCCACAAACTCGTCAAAAAGCTCGTGTGTGCGTGAATACGTGTGCGGCTGGTACACCACAACAACGCGGGCATAGCCGCATTCAAGCGCGCCTGAGAGGGTTGCTTTTATCTCGGTTGGGTGATGCGCGTAGTCATCGTAAAGCGGAACTGTGGCAGATATGCCGCGAACGTTGCCGCGAAGCTCCATCCTGCGTTTCGCGCCGCTATAGCTTTCAAGTCCTCTTGAAATTGCCTCGGCCGGAACACCGCAAATGTCCGACGCAGCCGCAGCTGCAAGCGCGTTCATTATGTTGTGACGGCCCGTGACATTAAGCTTGACGTGTGCAAACATTTTGCCGTGCTTTACGATGTCAAACTCCGCCTTGCCGTGGTCGAAGGTGATGTTTTCGGCTGTGAAATCCGCGGGAGTTTTGATTCCGAACGTAACCTTTGTCCCTGTGTAATCCTTCGCGGCACGCAGTGTATTCTCGCAGTCGGAATTCAGCACAGCATAGCCATCCTTTGCGATGTCAAGATAGTTTCTGAAGGAGGATATAATCTGCTCTAAATCCTTGAAGTAGTCGGGGTGGTCCATATCTATGTTGAGAACCACTGCCACGTTCGGCTTGAACGACAGGAACGAGTCCTGATATTCGCAGGCTTCCATAATGAAGTTTTCCTTTGAGCCTATGCGGTACGCACCGCCGATTGCCGAAAGCTCCGCACCCGAAACTATCGTGGGATCGGTATCCGCGGCAAGAAAAATATGCGATATCATCGAGGTGGCGGTAGATTTGCCGTGCATACCCGAAACGCCGATACGGTTCTTGTGCGAGCTCATTAAGTAGCCTAGGAAATCAGCGCGGTAAACACAGTGCTTTTCGCCCTTCCCGTCATATTCGAGCGCGCGGGCAAGCTCTGGATTATCGCGTGCGATTGCGGCGGTGTAAACAATGACGTCGTACGCGTCTATGTGCGACGGCGAAAGCTCGTAGTAAACGGTTGCGCCGTCCTTTTCGAGTGTTCGCGTGAGCGCACTCGGTGTGCGGTCATAGCCGCCGACTACAAGTCCATTTGCGAGTGCAATATGGGCAAGGGATGACATACTGATGCCGCCGATGCCGATAAAATATACCGATTTCGCCGACGAAAATATTTTTTCAAGATTTGATATGCTGTAGCTTGTATACATAAAAATCTCCAGATGTAATGTGTAGGTAATAATTCCAATATTATTATATCATACTGTGCCAAAAAATAAAAGCTTTTTGCAAAAATTGGCACATAAACTTGTCAATTCACAAAACGGACTAATATACTTAATAAAAAACTTGCTTGTTTGCCGCATAAATTTCAAAAAATCCTTGCATAATTTTCATAATTTTGCTGTATAATAATGTCAGGGTAAGAAAGCCCCATAGAGTTTTATAAGACAAACCGCCCGACTATTACTTTTTGAGCTTCGTCTTTTTCTCGGGCAAAACGGAGGATCAAAATGGTAATCACTGATATCAAAGTAAGAAAGCTTTTCGATGAAGGCCCGATGAAGGCCATCGTTTCCGTGACCTTTGACGGTCAGTTGGCGGTGCACGACATCAAGGTTATTAACGCAAGAGATAAGTATTTTATCGTAATGCCCAGCAGAAAAAATCCCGACGGTACTTACCGTGACATCGTTCACCCGATCAATGCTCAGTTCAGAGCCGATCTCGAGTCAGCTGTTATTGAAGCGTACAACCGTGAACTTGAGCTTGCGGCAAACGCACCTGAAAAACCCGTTGAAACAGGGGTGTAAAAACGAATCTACGGGACGGCGAATCTCTCCCACACGGAATATGACACAATCCAATTTTAGGGGATGCGTTTCGCATCCCCTAACTTTTTTGCATATCAAAAGGGACGGTCAAGCCGTCCCTTGTTTGTTATTTGTCGAGTATCATTTCGGGCTTGGACTTGGGTAGGTACAGCTCGGGGTCTACGTTTTCGTTGTTTATTCTCACCTCAAAGTGAAGGTGACTTCCATATGAAACGCCCGTGCTTCCCATTTTACCGATTTCCTGTCCCTGATATACCTTATCGCCAACTCTCACGGTTACTTTGGATAGGTGCGCATAGAGGGTGGAGTATCCGTCAGCGTGCTCGATACGTACGTTGTAGCCGTACGAGGGCGAGAAGCCTGCGAAGACTACCTTGCCGCCGTCCGATGCGAGTATCGGTGTGCCGACGGTGTTGGGAAGGTCAATGCCAAGGTGGAATTCTCTTTTGCCGTATATAAGTCTCCATCCGAAAGGAGAAGATATTCCGAAGGGTGACTCACAAGGCCAGATAAATGTGCCCGTGGGAACTGCCTCGGGAATTGGCTTTGTGCCAACGCTTATAATTTTATCCTTTGCGGGGGTTATTATAGTTTCGGAAAGCTCGTTTCTTGCGATGATGTTGCCTTCGGTATCATATACAATTTCGTAGGTAACGGTACGCTTGCCGTTAACGCCGCGATTTACAAGCTTTTGATAGCCAACGAACTCTTCGGGATTATCAACGTACTGTGTTTTGAAGTAAACTGGTTCGTCCAGAGTTATTGTATTCACAAAGGTATAGCCGAGAGTAAGCTCGGTATCATCTGCTGCATCTATGGCATTAGTAGTGCCCGGAGCCGCTGTTTTCAGCGCGCCTATACTAAGCAGTACGTTGCTGTTGTTTTCTTTCGCAGCGGCAAGTTCTTCCGCTGCCAGAGGGTTGAGAAGTTCGTTTATCTCGTCAACGGTTCTGAACATACTGTTGAGACAAAGCTGCTTTTCGATTCTAACACGGTTGGTTATTTTTACCGCGCTGAAAGTATCCCCGACAGAAGCGAGAAGCTCGGTTTCGATTGAGGTGATGAGTGCATCAAGCTCTTCTTTGTTCTCATACGCTGCAACCTGACAGTCGTCAACGTAAAGCATATATGCTTCGGTGAAATCGTCTGCAACCTGGTTCCACATAAGAGAAGTACACTCTTCCTTGGAAAGGTACTTGGGATTTCGTACATGAACAAGCTTATAATCTACGTCGATATCCGCTGTATACTGGCCGTTGGTTGCGTTGTAAACTTCGGTTTCGAGATTTGATTTGGCATCGATGAGATCTGTGTACGATTCAACGTATCCGCAGCTTACACCGTTAATGTTTGCTGCGACCGCCACGTCGTACGAAGCAAGGCTTGTTATGTATAATGCCGCCGCAGCAAAAGCCGCCGCTGGAACGGCAATATTCAGTATCTTCTTGACCTTGTTGCCGTCAAACTGTTTTTGTGACATAAGTTCTCCTTATTTATTAGCCGGTGGAGTAAAAACTCGTCGTCTGCTTTTATTTGGGGAAAGGACTTTTACTTTACAGTGACAGTGTTTTCTTACACACACTTCTAATATTATATACTATTTTAGAGGAAAAATCAAGATTGAACCTGTATTTTTGTTAATGTTGCATATCACAGGTACATAAAAATGGTAAAAACAGGTGCAATTAGGTTGTAATTGGTTTAAAAAATTAAAATGAACCAAAGTGATTTTGGTTATTTTGCGAGCACTCAAAATGAGAAAAAGCATAAAAACAAACAAAAAAGCCGTCGTATGACGGCTTTTTACTCTATCAAGAGGTGTTATTTCTTTGCAAGCGGATTCTCTCCGCTGTGCATATCGCCCGACGTAAACTTTATCGCACGCTCGACTGCGTCCTTTGAGTTGTACCATGGCTCATTGTCGTAACGGTAGTCAAACTTTTTGCAGAACCAACTTATGTCTTCACGAATCTCGTCAAAGTAGGTGTTTACTACCGTGGAAACATCTTTATAGAAATCCCCGAAAAGTTTTTTCGGTAATCCCTTGCGTGCGTGCTCGACGAATTTGCGGTAATGCGGCAAGCATATGTATGGCTGTGCGCGAAGTTTCTCGCGGAATGCGGAGTCCTGCTCCCACAAAAGCACGGCTGTTTCAAACATCTTCATTAGCGAAAATTCTATACGCGAGCAGACGTAGCAGCTTTCCTCAAGTTCAGCAAGTCGGTTCATCGCCTGTACCCCTGTGCCTTTGAGAAGTGCGAGTCCTTTATCGCTTGTGTCGCTGCGAAGTTCATTGAGGTGGCTCTCAAGCATAAGTGCCATACCTAGGCGATTCTTACGCGTAAACATCATATCGTAGTGAGTTTTACAGAAGCCTTGGTCGTTTGTTTTGATACGCACGTCAGGCTCCATCATTGATGCGCCGAGTATTAGTTCAAGCTCGTTGTCCTCAAGCATATTGTAAAGTGTGCAAAAGGGGCAGCCGCACGCGTGGTCGTCGCGCGACGCATCAAACGCTTCGTTGACGGGTATTGTGTAAATTTTCTCCATTGTGGGTTCTCCTTTATCTGAGGATACGGTATATTTGAGGATACGGTCGCTTTTTGAGTGTGCGTGAGGGAAGCTTACAAAATCCGCGAATTTTCGCCACGGTACTTGATTTGTTTACATTATACCTTTATAATTAAAATAAAGCAAGGGCTAATTTGTTAATAACGGAGATTATCGTGAAAAATATAATTGTAAGTGAGATTGAAGGACAGAATGCCGTTCGTATTGAGGGGCTTGAAAACTTCAAAATATCGCAGATATTCGACTGCGGACAGTGCTTCCGTTTTGACCCAGTGAAGTCGCCGCGCCATATGGTGGAAATCGGCGGTGTTGCGCACGGACGCTACATCCGTTTGGGACAGGACAAGCCTGATTCGATTATAGTATACAATGCAACTGTCGACGAATTTGAGTCATTATGGAAACACTATCTTGCGCTTGATGTGGATTACGCCGAAGTACGCCGTGATATTGCCGAGCGCTTTTCTATAGCGACGGGCGGCGGTGACGTTATTATGCCGAAGGCTATGGAATACGGCGACGGCATACGCATACTGCGCCAGGAGCCGTGGGAAGCGGTATGCTCGTTTATCGTGTCGCAGAATAACAATATTCCGCGCATAAAAAAGATAATCGAGGCGATGAGCCGCGAGTGGGGCGAGCCTACCCTGTACGGCGGCGAGGTCTATTATTCCTTCCCGACGGCAAAGGCGCTTGCCGACGCAGGAA
>JAZNLM010000125.1:0-11275 GCA_045579105.1 Candidatus Flemingiibacterium sp. | reverse complement strand
ATTGCCGCAGGAGCTTCAACTCCCGGCAAAATTATAACGGAGGTTCAAACTATTATGAGCGAGAACATTGAAAAAACTTTTGAAGAGATGCTTGACGAAAGCATCAAAACTATTAAGAACGGAGATAAGGTTAAGCTTTACGTTACCAGCGTATCCGAAAACGAGATTCGCGGCGACATTGAAGGCGTTAAGTTCACCGGCATCATTACATATGATGAAGTGACCGACGATCCTTCCGTTAAGCTTGCTGACGTTTATAAGAACGGCGACATCATTGATGCAAAAGTTCTTAAGGTAAACGATGCTGAGGGTATCGCAAACCTTTCCAAGAAGAAGATCGACGTTGATAAGAATTGGCAGATCGTTGTTGACGCAGCTGCTGCAAACGAGATTCTCGAGGCAAAGATTGTTGAGATTGTTAAGGGCGGCGTTATCGCTTCCTGCGATTCTATTCGCGTATTTATTCCCGCATCTCAGTCCGGTCTCCCCAAGGATGCAGACCTCTCTGTTCTTAAGGGCGAAACCAAGAAGGTTAGAATTATTGACATCAACGAGCAGAGAAAGCGCGTAGTTGCTTCCATCCGCGTTGTTGAGAGAGAGGAAAATAAGGCTAAGCGTGATGCATTTTGGGCACAGGTTGAGGAAGGTCAGCAGTACAGAGGCGAAGTTAAGAGCCTCATGAGCTATGGCGCATTCGTTGATCTTGGCGGCGTTGACGGTATGGTTCACTCCACCGAGCTTTCTTGGAGAAGAATTAAGCATCCTTCTGAGGTTGTTAATGTAGGCGACGTTATCGACGTAACCGTTAAGGCTGTTGATAAGGAAAACAAGAGAATTTCTCTTACCTACAAGACTCCCGATATGGATCCTTGGAAGATCTTCACCGACAAGTACGCTGAAGGCGACGTTGCAACTGTTAAGGTTGTATCCCTCATGGACTTCGGTGCGTTCGCCGAGGTTGTTCCCGGTGCTGACGGTCTTATCCACGTTTCGCAGATCAGCCTTGAAAAGGTAAACAAGCCTGCAGATGTTCTTAAGGTTGGCGACGAAGTTGAGGCAAAGATCACCAAGATCGATGCGGAAAACCACAAGATCAGCCTTTCTATCAAGGCACTTCTCGAGCCCGTAACTCTTGAAGAGGTAGCTGAAGAGGAAACTGTTGATGCTCCCGTAGCAGATGCTGCTGCAGAAGAGGCAACTGACGCTGAATAATTTAAATAAGCAAAACGATCCAGACGTCGCCGCACGGCGGTGTCTGGATTTGATTTTATAAGGAGAAAACCTGCTATGTCTTTCGGAGTAACTTTTGTAAAGCTTACGAATAAAATATTCCCGCCTGTGCTTCATCCGTTCAATCTTGCCAATGACAAGAAAATGACTTATGCAGAGTGGCAGTTCGAGAAGGGCGCAAGCACTATCGCTTGTTACGACGGTGTTTTTACACCCGAGGAGATGTTTTCGGGTAAGGACGTGCTAGATATGGGATGTGGTGCTGCAGGAAAGAGCCTTTATTACGCTTCGCTCGGAGCGAAAAACGTTACGGGCGTAGACATCGTAGCGCGTTACGAAGAAGAGGCTACGGCACTTGCCCAGAAGCTCGGATATGCGGACAAGTTTAAATTCGTCTGCGCATCTGCGGACGCGCTTCCGTTCCCGGACGAAAGTTTTGACACAGTTATAATGAACGACTTTATGGAACACGTATCCGATCCTGAAGAGGCGCTCAAAGAAGCGCGCAGACTTATCAAAAAGGACGGTCGCATTTATATCAATTTCCCGCCGTATTATCACCCGACAGGCGCGCATCTCTCGGACACCATTCATATGCCGTGGGTGCACATGTTCCTCTCGGAAAGACAGCTTATTGCGGCGTATAAGGAAATGGTAAAGGGACTGCCGGACGAGGCTGAACGTCTTGATCTGCGTCTTTCTCACGACGAGGATGGTACCGAACGACTCGGTTACATCAACAAGATGACCTTAAAGCGTTTCTCGCGTATTCTCAAGTCTCAGGGCATTGTGCCGGTATATTACAGCGAGATTGCACTGCGCAGTTACTTTAGGCTGCTTGCAAAAATGCCGGTATTAAAGGAAATGTTCGTTAAGATGGCAGTTTGCGTTATAGGGAAATAAAACGCGTAGATTTGAAATAAAACTGTAGGACGGGGGCTTTCCCCCACCACTTTTGTTATCCATACACAAAAGCACAGACACGGTGTGCCGCCGTGTCTGTGTTTTTGTATCTATAGGGTTTAAGAGGAATGAGAAAAATTTTGTGATTTATGCTTGACGCTGCATTTCAGAGAGGCACTGCTTGCAAACAAGTTTGCCTTTGAAGAGAATAACATCGTCAGCGTTGCCGCAGAAAAGGCATGCAGGAACGTATTTCTTTAAAATAATCTTATCTTCGTCAACGAAGATTTCTATGGAGTCCTTGGTTTTTATGTCCATCTTATTGCGGAGCTCTATGGGAAGAACTATTCTTCCGAGCTCGTCAATGCGGCGTACGATACCTGTTGATTTCATTATATTTTCTCCTTATGATTTCTTATTTAGGATATGTGATACTTTATTTCCTTGCTGTACTTATTTTACCATATATCGGAAATTTTGTCAATACATATTTTGCCAAAATATTACACAATTTTCCAAGGATATAATTGTATAAAATGACGAATTATGATATATTTCTATTTATAATTACAAAAATGGTAGTTTACTGTAAAATATGGTTTGGTTTGTAAAAACAAA
Organism: Candidatus Flemingiibacterium sp.; assembly: GCA_045579105.1. Classification (GTDB taxonomy): domain Bacteria; phylum Bacillota; class Clostridia; order Oscillospirales; family CAG-272; genus Flemingiibacterium. The sequence goes on along the minus strand of JAZNLM010000125.1, from coordinate 8,524 downwards.
AATCCCTACCTCGTTATGCGGTAGGGAAATGGTATTATTCTGTTTTTACGGCTCTAGTTTCAGGTAATCACCCATAATTTTACTAGCATATTTCAGCATATCATCCGGTGTTGCACGAGAACCGTAGAGATTGGCGACACCGTGCGTTTTAGCAACGTCGAATGGGTAATCCTTTAGGAAATACAGATGCGAATTATACCAGCCCGGACCGAAGAAAAATGCGGTCGGTATGAATGCAGGCGAATCAAACGTCACGCTGCCATCGCTGTATGAAATTATGTCGAATGTTAAGAAGCCGCCAACCATATTCTGCCAGGCAGCCATTGCCGAGAGCAGATTGCCGAGCGAGTATATACAGAGTGTTTCGCCGTGCGCCGATTCGATTATCTCAATCGGCTGCAGTACGTGCGGATGATGACCGATGATAATATCTGCTCCGTTGTCGGCGAGAAGCTGCGCGCAACGTCGCTGTTCGTCGTTTACGCCGGAATTTTCATCACCCCAGTGGATTGATACGATAGTTATATCGCCGAGTTGCTCGGCAATTGCGCACTGACGTATGATATCGTAATCGTTGATGTAGGGAACAACCAGCTCCGAACCTGCGGGAAGGACGTGACCGTTCGTGCCGTAGGTGTACGAAAGGAAGGCGATTGTCACGCCGTCACGCTCCATGGTGCGGATATTATCGTAGTCTGCTTTGTTATAGTAGCCGCCAATCATCAAGGCATCGCTCATTTCGTCGGAATGGTAAAAATCGAGCGTTTTTTCGAGCCCTGTCGGGCCTTTGTCGAGCATGTGGTTATTTGAGATACCGATAACGTCAAAGCCGATTTCGATAAGATCAAGACCAAGCTCTTGCGGAGAATTGAAATTTGGATATCCCGATGGCTCATAGCCGTCACCGCACATAAGCGTTTCCTGATTGATAAACGCTATATCAAAGCTTTTAATATAGTCGATTACGTCTGCGTACATCGGCTTAAAGTCGTACGCACGTGTTTCTTTTGTTGCTCGGTTCCTTGCATCAATGTAAATACACGGGTGAATTACGTTGTCGCCCGCCGCAAGAAAACTTATGCGTGTTGTTTCAATCGGTGGCTCTGTGGGACGCACCGGTATCGCCGAAACGTCGGTGTCCTCGGGATATATTGCCTCGGGTGACATAATACGCGTTTCATCAGGTGATTGTGCGTCTGAAGCCGTGCAGGATGGTAACACCAGTATGAGCGCGAGAAGAAAGGGAAGTATGCGTTTCATCGTTACCTCTTTATTTTTATTTTAGAACCTTCCGGTACGACGAAATTTATTGCATTAGGCTCTATTTCAAGAGAAATTCGTTCCATTTTGCTTATTTCGCCGTCTATGCATACATTAGTCGGTTCATTAAACTCAAACACAATCTTTTTTGCGTGGCTGTATTCCACCACACGCTTACCAAGCTTGGTTTCAAGGTGTTTGCCGTTTTTATAAGAACCGATAAGACGGATTAATTCAAGGCGTGTTACTTTGCCAATGAGGCTTACATCGAGAAGACTGTCCGAGAGTGAACTTTTGGGTGCGGAATGGAAGCCGCCGCCGCAGAAACCGCCGTTAGCGGCACTTACAAGCTGAAATTTTCCTGTATGCTCCGAGCCGTCCTCACGGATTACACGGATAGTACAACCCTTATTCTCACGAAGCAGAACGACTACGCCCGCTATGTACGCGAGAGCTTTGGGCATAAGACGACCGCGCTTAAGCTCAGATGCCTTTGCTGCAACGTCACAGTCGAAGCCTACATTTATCATATTAACGCCATATTCATTATCTCCAAATGAATAGCAGTCTATAGGTGTTGCGGTACCTCTCAGCTGCTTATTTACGTCGAAAAATGCTTTGTGCTCCGTGAAGTTGCGCACGAAATCGTTGCCCGTGCCAATCGGTATACAACCTACCTCGACGCCATTTGCGAGCGCGGCTCCGCTTACAACCTCGGAGAGTGTGCCGTCACCACCGCAGGCATAGAAGCGGTATATTTCGCTTTCAGGCTTATTTTTGATGCATTCACGCACAAAGCACGTAGCATCGCGCGGAGCTGTTGTTTCGTATATCTCACAGTCAGTGCCTGAAGATTTTGCATCATTTATTGCATCGAGAATGCGTCGCCACTCATTACCTTTTCCCGCAACGGGATTTATTATGAAAATATGTTTCAAAGTTGTAAGCCTCTTTCAGACAAATATATATAGTAACATTTTAACACATTTCTTGACGTATTTCAATGCTTTTATCGAATTTTGTCGAAGCTAAAATAGCTATATGCAAGAAATTATGCAAATTCTTTCATTTACAAACGCGATTTTGCGAGATTTGATGCAAAATATTGAGGTAAATGCAATTTATTCAAATTGCTCCTGCGAAATTTTAAAAAAGTATTGCAATTTCTTACAAGGTGTGATATAATGATAAAAATATATCAGATTAAAGTGTATCCGTTCCCGAAGAGGAACGTAAGAGGTAGAAAATGCAACAGGCTTTTAACAATTCTTTTATGCAGAATACGCCCCTTTCGGAAAACAGCGAGCTTTTTGAGGCGCTCCTTGCCGGCTCTCGCGAACACTATTCCATTCCTGCTGCGGCGTTTACAAACTATAACGTAAAGCGCGGCTTGCGTAACCCCGATGGAACCGGTGTTATGGCAGGTATAACCAAGATCGGTAACGCGCATGGTTACATCATAAATGAAGGCGATAAGATAAGCATTGACGGAGAGCTTTATTACCGTGGCTACAATGTTGCGGATCTCATTCGCGGCTATACCGAAGAGAAGCGTTACGGATTTGAGGAAACTGCATATCTTCTTTTCTTCGGTGATCTTCCCACTAAGAAGCAGCTTTCGGATTTCGATACGCTGCTCGATTCCTACCGTTATCTACCGCCGAGATTTACCGACGAGGTTATCATGCGTGCCCCCACACCGTCACTTATGAATAAGATAGCGACGAGTGTTCTTGCGCTGTATGCTTACGATACCAATCCCGATGAAACAAGCCTTGAAAATATGCTCCGTCAGTCTATGCAGCTCCTTGCACGTTTGCCGATTATCGCTGCACAGACTTATGCTTTCAACAGAAGCTATTTCCACGGCGAGAGCCTTAACATTCACAATCCGCAGAATAATCTTTCCACAGCGCAAAATTTCCTTCGCATAATGCGCCCCGACTGTAACTACACCGAGGAAGAAGCAAAGCTTCTTGATCTATGCCTTGTACTCCACGCCGAGCACGGCGGTGGTAACAACTCGGCATTTACCTGCCGCGTTGTATCATCATCCGGTACTGACAGCTACTCGGCTATCGCTTCCGCGATAACATCCCTTAAGGGACCGAAGCACGGTGGTGCGAACATTAAGGTGTGCGAGATGTTCGATTGCATCAAAGCCGGCGTTAAGAATTGGGAAAACGACGATGAGGTTGCCGCATTCCTTGAAAAAATTATGCGCGGTGAAGAAGGCGACCATTCCGGTCTTATCTATGGTATGGGACACGCAATTTACACACTGTCTGACCCGCGTGCGGTTGCACTCAAGAAGTATGCAAAGGGCCTTGCTAAGGGAACAGATTTCGAGCGCGAATTTGCACTTCTCGAAGCAGTTGAGCGCCTGACTCCCGATATCTATTCAAAGCACAAGAAGCTTGACAAAAAAATATGTGCTAACGTTGACCTTTATTCGGGACTTGTTTACCGTATGCTGGGTATTCCCGTGGAGCTTTACACGCCGCTTTTCGCAATCGCAAGAATGGCAGGCTGGTGTGCCCACCGCATAGAAGAGGTCACTACGGGCAAGAAGATTATCCGTCCTGCTTACAAGGCTATATCCAAGCCGCGCGAGTACGCGCCGCTTATTGTTCGAGGCGGAGAATAAGCAAATTCAGATTGCCACCCGAGAGGGTGGCGATTTTTTATGTATAAAGGAAAATATTGTGCGAACTTGTTGTAAAAACAACAAAATTACCTCTTGACAAATTGTCTATACTATAGTATAATGTATTCTGTGTAATGTTGTATTTCGGCTTCATCCAAAAAGCGACACTATAAGCTATCTTTCAAAGCAGAAATAGCGTTTTACTACGCATTTGGGTACACAGAATTCCAAGGAAAGGAAGCCTTCGTTAAACGATGGCTATTGGAAATTAAAATGGCTAAAAAATCACCCGCACTTCCCAAAGAAGTTCCGTCCATTCGTCAGATGCTTGCCGATTCCGCGGCACTTTGGCCCGACAAGGACGTTTACGTTTATAAACACGGAAAAGACGAGGTTCATTACTCATACAGTCAGCTTAACGATGACTGCGAGTACTTTGGTACCGCACTGAATGCACTTGGTCTTAAGGGTGCCCACGTTGCTTTTATAGGTGAAACCTCTGCCAAGAATACCGTTGCATACCTCGGTACTGTTGCATCTGGCGGTGTTATCGTGCCGCTCGACAAAGAGCTTTCGCACGATCAGATCATTAACTTTCTTAATAGGGCAGAGTGCGCGGTTGTTGCATATTCTCCTGCGTTCAAAGGTGTTATCACTGAAAATGCTGACAAACTTCCCGACGTTAAATACTATATTCCTATGTCGGGTGAGGACACCGTTGAAGAAAAACTTGCTCATTCGCCGCGCGTAATCGGTTGGGAAGATTTTCTCGCTCTCGGTAAAGAAGCGAAGGAAAATGGCGATGACTCTTACGTGACGCACGTGCCTGATATGGAAAAAATGTGTGCGATACTCTTTACCTCGGGTACTACAGGTACGTCGAAGGGTGTTATGCTCTGCGAGAGAAACCTCTGCTCGGCTACGTATGCGGCTTGCAGAACCACGCCGTATGATAGCACCACTAGACTCGTTTCTGTACTCCCGCAGCATCACACGTATGAGATGACCTGTTCGCATATCGGTGCGCTCAACATCGGCGCGTCCGAGTTTATTAACGACAGCCTTAAGTACGTTATGCGTAATTTCGCAAACTTCAAGCCGACCGCGCTCGTACTTGTTCCGCTGTTTATTGAAACTATCTACAAGCGTATAAACGATGAGATTCGTAAGAAGGGTATGACAAAGAAGGTTGAAACCGGAAAGAAGCTCGCAAAAGCGGCTCTTAAGGTCGGAATTGACATTCGTCCTAAGCTCTTCTCGCAGATAACAAGTGCGCTTGGCGGCGACGTTAAATCAATAATCTGCGGCGGCGCTCCAGTCAGCCCGAAGATACTCGAAGATTTCTACACCTTCGGTATTACTATTTACGAAGGCTACGGTATCACCGAATGTTCGCCTCTGGTTGCCTGCAATCCACCGGACAGAAAGCCGAGATTTGGATCGGTAGGTCTTCCGGTTTACGGCGTGAGTGTTAAGATTGACAAGGCACGCGAAGAGGATGAAACCGGCGAGATTCTCGTTAAGGGCGATAACGTAATGCTCGGCTATTACAAGGACGAAGAAGCAACCAAGGCTGTATTCACTGAGGACGGCTGGTTCCGCACTGGTGACATCGGTTATATTGATGCTGACGGATATATCTATATAACCGGAAGAAAGAAGAATGTTATCATTCTTTCAAATGGAAAGAACGTATTTCCTGAGGAGCTTGAGGAGCACCTTTCTCACTGCGAGCTTATTAAGGAATCTGTGGTTATCGGACGTGCGGACGAGTCGGGAGAGATTGCGATCACAGCGCTTATTTACCCCGATTACGATCAACTTGGTGATAAGAGCGAGGATGAGATCTATCAGACCGTTCTCAATGCGGTAAACGACGTTAACCGCGATCTTCCTTCATTCAAGCATATGTCTGCTATTGAAGTAAGAAAAGAGGAGTTTGAAAAGACTTCCTCGAAGAAGATCAAGAGATTTTTATATAAGTAATAATTTATTTCGGAGGTATACACCAATGTATGAGCAATTTAAGAATATCCTCATTGAGGAGTTAAGCATCGATCCTGAGCTTATAACAAACGAGGCATCGCTCACGGGCGATCTTGGTATAAACTCTCTTGAGCTTGCAGACCTGATTCTACTTTGCGAGGATAAACTCGGTATTACTATCGACGACGATCAGCTCTCTAAGTTTATAACTGTAGGCGATGTTGTAAACTATCTCCAGAGCCTCGAATAAAATAACCGCGCGGTACTCCGCTTCGGGGTGCCGCGCCCTGTATGAAATATGAATGAAAACCTACAAACACTTATTGTTTTAGTGGGAGCGCTTGCCGCAGTTATTGCGGTATCCGTCATTGTACTGATTGTTGTCATCAAAATTAAGACCGCTGCACGCCGTCGTAAGATTGAAAGCTACGGCAGAGAAAGCGAAGCACGTATGGATGCGCTTCTTAAAAAGGCGTTTGGCGACGAAGCGGTCTTTTCGGGGATTTACTTGCCCTACCTTAAAAGCAATGAAAAAAAGTACGCGGAGATAGACCACCTTGTGGTTACTCGCGCGGGTATTTGTGTCATCGAGGTCAAGAGCCATAACGGCTATATCCGCTGTCCTGATGAGCATAGTTGGTGGCAGACGTACAACGATAAGAAGATATCCTTCTACAACCCACTGCGTCAGAATAAGACGCATCAGAAAATTGTCGGCGAGATACTTCGCGCCGAAGGTCACTATAACGTACCAATATACAGTGTGGTGGTATTTACCTCGCGCAAGGTTACGTTTTCACATACTTATCCAAACGTTATCCGCTCCGATGCGCTCGTTGAATACGTGCGAAAGAACGGCAAAAAGAACGCACTATCGACTTCACAGACACGCCGAGTGCGTGATATCATAAAGCATAAGTCTACAACCGATAGATCAGTAATGCGCCGTCACAAAAAGGCTATACGTACACATAAGTAAAAAACTTCCGAAAGCTTACGCCTTCGGGAGTTTTGCTCACCTATACAAAAAACAGCACCCACGAAAGTGAGTGCTGTAATTTTTTCGATAAATCCCATTCGGGATAACTTATCTCTTTGAGAACTGGCTCGCACGACGAGCTGCCTTGAGACCATACTTCTTTCTTTCCTTCATTCTCGGGTCACGAGTGAGGAAGCCTGCCTTTTTGAGAGCAGGACGGAAGGTTTCGTCTGCCTGAAGAAGAGCTCTGGAAAGGCCGTGGCGGATTGCGCCTGCCTGACCGGAAAGACCACCGCCCTTAACATTAGCGATGATATCGAACTTACCTTCAGTAGCAGTTACGCCGAAGGGCTGGTTAATGATGAGCTTGAGGGTTTCAAGACCAAAATATTCGTCGATGGACTTGCCATTAACGGTGATAACGCCGGTGCCCGGAACAATGCGAACACGAGCAATGGACTTCTTTCTTCTGCCGGTGCCGTAGAAATACGGCTTTGCACTCTGATACATTGTGTATTACTCCTTTCGATTATTCAGCAGGGTAAGCGATAGGCTGCTGAGCCTGCTGCTTGTGCTCTGCACCTGCGTATACCTTAAGACGGGTGATTTGTGCATCGCCAAGCTTGTTCTTAGCGAGCATGCCCTTAACTGCGAGCTGCATAGCAAGCTCGGGCTTGCTTGCCATAAGAGTCTTGTAGCTTACCGACTTAAGACCGCCGATGTAGCCGCTGTGACGGTGGTAATACTTCTGATCCAGCTTCTTGCCGGTGAGAACTGCATCCTTTGCGTTGACGATGATTACGAACTCGCCGCAGTCAACGTTGGGGGTGTATTCGGGTCTGTGCTTACCTCTTAAAATGGTAGCTGCGAGAACAGCGGTCTTGCCGAGGGGCTTGCCTGCTGCATCGATTACGTACCACTTGCGCTCGAGGGTTTCCTTTTTAGCCATGTATGTGGACATAATAGGTAAATTCCTTTCGGTAGAATATTTGCCGTTTGACGGCTTTTTTAGTCTGCTTGCGATGGGTTAGTCGCTAAGGCAGACTTTCTCAACGTGCACTATTATATCACAAAGAATTATGCTTGTCAATACCTTTTTCAAAAAAAATCTCAAAATTTTAATTTACATATATATTTGCTCTTAAAATCGCCCGTTTTCTTTGATTTTTGAGGTTATTGCTCTCCCGTGAAGCTCGTTTTTCAGATAAATCTTGCAATTTGATTTGAAACGTGCTATAATTATAGCATAACATAATCGGAGGCGTACAATGTATAAGAAGAAAAAGAAGCTGCTCGAATCAAACTGCGACACCTGCGAGTTCTTCGACTGGGACGACGATATGCAGGAAAACGTCTGCATCATTAATCTTGACGAGGATGAATACTACCGTATGATGACGAGTCCGAGGTGTCCGTTTTATAAATATTATAATGAATATAAAAGCGTTCAAAAGCAAAACTGACGCTACGGGGAGGCGAATGCCTCCTTTTTTTTGCAGTCATACGCTCGCGTTGTCCTCGCGCGCTTTGGCGCGCTCGGGGAAACGCAAGAAAGAGAGAGTCCCTCAGACGCCGGGATGCAGGGCTCTCTGCTGCCCGTGGCGCGGTGCACGATGCCAAGGACAAAAAATTAGCGCCCTCGATCGAGAGCG
>JAZNLM010000124.1:0-5380 GCA_045579105.1 Candidatus Flemingiibacterium sp. | reverse complement strand
ATTATTTTGAGCGATATTCATATGCAAAGATGGATGGGTTCAGCCATGAGTTTATGGCTCTTAATACAATTAGGCTGGATATGTATTCCGATGTCACTGTAATTAAACCGTATCTTTCTGAATTGAAAGAAGCTTTGACTGAATTTGATGAAGCATATCAGTTCGGGTCACAAGAGTTGTTCATTCCCATATTTGAAATTGAAAAGGATATCCAGTTGACGCAAAAATGATAAAAGGAGAGCCTATGAAAAAAACAACACTTACAATTTTACTGTGCGTAGCACTTGTGCTCAGCGCCTGCAATACAACACCAAATAACGATGACACCTCGGACAACCAAGATTCAAACATCGGTGATACTACAGTAGATACATCCGATTCTGATATTGTTCCGCCGCAAACTTATACGCTTCCCGAGGACTTTGTCTTCCCGATCACTGACGGTTCGACTTCTACCATAAACCTTGACAAAGCGGTGCGAAGTGCCATTCTCGGCAGCGAGCAAACTGTATCACATTCAAAAACTTATCAAGCCTTTTATGATCTTCTCAATGGCAAATGTGAGCTCATTTTCACGACACCGCTGTCAGAGAGTCAATTGGAAACAATGGAATACAACCAATTTAAGCATGAAGCCGAACCGGTTGCGGGAGAGGGTTTTGTGTTTGTGGTAAACAAAGATAACCCCGTAGATACGCTCACCATCGAACAGCTCAAGGGCATCTACTCGGGCGAGATCACAAACTGGAAAGAAGTCGGCGGCAATGATGCCGAGATCATCGCATATCAGCGTAATGCCGATTCCGGCAGCCAAAATTATATGATCTCTTTCATGGGCGACACGCCGCTTATGAAGCCGATTACAGAAGAAACACCTGCAAACATGAGCGGTATTCTTGACGTAATCGCTCATTACGACAATGGAATTGATGCAATCGGATACTCTGTGTATGCCTACTCGGATGGAATGTATGAGGATATTGCCAAAATCAAGTACATCAAAGTAAACGGCATCGAACCATCCCTTACCACGCTTGCTGACGGCAGCTATCCGCTTCTTGGGTATAATTACGCGGTATTTTCCGCTGATTTACCCGAGGACTCCAATGTGCGTCATCTCGTAAAGTGGATTCAATCCGACGAGGGACAACAGGTGATTGCAGATGCAGGATATGTTCCATACCGCAATGTGGACGGACTCACGCTTCCTGACGCTTCGGCAAAAAAACTGTATACTGCGGTTGGCACATCGGGAATCAATAAGCCTTCAATATCGGCGGATTATTACTTTGAGTGCAGAAAGCGTGGTTACACGTTTACTGATGATTCACTCAATAAATCGGTGAGTGACTTTATCGCAACAGCAACAGAGGAGCTTTCAGCGATTGACAAGGAAAAGAAAGATAACTTTATAAAATCCCGGAATGTGTATGAGATGTATGGCGGAGAGATTCAAACCGCTTATGAGCTTGTTAATGGATACCTTTCGGTTACAGTCGGGGTACGTTATAGTCTGGGATTTCAGGATTCCCCCGATTATTATTACGATGTACGCGCCGCCGTGTTCGATATTTATACAGGCAAACAGCTTGAACTGTCCGATTTATTCTTTGAAGACCTCGATTTCCTGCCGATTCTCAACAATCACCTTGCTGCAGAGTCAACGAAATCCTATTCGAGTATGACAAGTATGTCGCACGAAATGCTCCGGGATTTTTCGGGACTTTATGAGGGAGATTTCACCTTTACGGCAAACAGCATAATCTTCAAGCCAAGTACCTGCTTTGCGGATGGAGTGGAGTTGTCTCTTGACGGCATATTCGAGCATATGATAACAAGCGTCCCGCGTGATATGTCGGGGTATATAGAGGATGATGTGCCGGTTTACAAATGCCTGCGAGTTTACTCCGCCAATGATATTGGCTATGCGGAAGAAGCACCTGCTGAGATCACTTACAACATGGGCATTTGGTATCTCAACAAGGATAAGGTATCGATTCCCGACGAGGTATGTGAAAAAATAAATGCGTTCATAAAGAAGACCTACGATGAGCACTACACAAAGGAAAAGCTTACTGAGCTTTTAAGTAATACCGGTATTACCCCTGAAAGTATGGAGGTTGGACCGTTCCCGGACTTCTTCCTGTCGGTTCACGGTGACAGATATATTCGCTTCGCGGGAACAAATACGCTGATGTATGAGAGTGCGGACGGATACGGCGAAATTCCGATTATTGACGGTCATGCTCGGGGCATCAATTTTGCTTATTACTTTAACGCCAAAACCGGTGCGCCGCTCAAAATCACTGATCTGTTCATCGAGGGCTTTGAGGACTCCGTGAAATTATTTGTTGATGACAAAAAGTTCCACACCTGGGACACAAGCACTGCGACCGAATATACGGGAAATATTGATTTGAACAGCGCAGAGATTCTCGCTCTGCATGATTACGATGAACCGCCGTTCAGCCACGGCGATCTCAGAGATACCGGCATGCCTGTACATGTTATAGTTCGTGATGAAAGCGGTGTCGATGTCGCTATTTCCGTGCCGAGAGAGTTAATCAAAGATAACCCTTATGAACACTGGTACACCTTCGTTTATGACGGTATAAAATATGATCTTTCTGAATTGTTTCCCGGCGTAAACGGTGTGGAGGAGTGGGCGCACATCGGAAAATATGTGATTGCAGTGGGGCATGTAAATCCCAATAACAGTGCTTATGCCGTTATCAACACCGAAACGAAAAAGATCGAGCATCATTTTGGCGGTATTGCGCCAACATATCACAGTGATGATATAAACTCCATCGTTTATGCCTTTTGGGAGCAAATTATAGCATATGATGGCACAGTGCTTGCCACAATGGAGCTTGCGGACGGGGAGTATATTCGCGAACTAACCTATACAGATGATTTTCAAAAAATCGAAGTAACAATCGCAAACGAAAACGGTGAACGTACCGAAGTTGTCTCATTTCCGGATGATTCGGTTCACCTAAAGGACACCGGCACTTCACTGCTTGTGTCATTGCTCACTACTGAACCAGAACATAATAAATTGATAATGTTTGGTGATGGCACACAATTAAGCTTATCTCCGGATGAAGATATAATCTTTACAATATTTAACGGCAGATACTTATCCACAGGCAACGCAATTATGCAAGATAATGAAGTATATGTGCCGTACACGGTGCTTCAAGCTGTAGGTATGACACAAACCGGTTCAAACCAATTCACTTTTGGTAATGCAGTTGTACGCATACCGTGTGCATCTGATTATTATGTTATTGAAAACGGTGCCATTTATACCGAAGAAAAACGAGTCCAACTTTACCACAATGATATTCTGTACATCCCGGTAGCACGAATATTAGAACCGCTTGGCTTTACAGTGGAATACGTCGAAAATATGCCCGGACATAATTCATATGCGGCACTTAACATAAGTGGCAGCAACCGCCCCCCAAGCATTACCATAAATCAAGCAAAAGAATTACTCAATAATGCAGTTTATCAACTCTATGCAACAGAGATAAAGAAAGGTGAGTCTGATCTCGCAGAGGGAAGAACAATCTATTCAGATGAAGCATTTGAGCGTTTGAAGGCTGACAGTTCAAGTGTGTCAATGGAGTATTATGATACTTACAGCGACTATTATGTGTTCAAGCTGAGCGATTACCCTGTATACACATACATCAATATGCATAACGGTGAGGTTTATTACGATGATCGTTGGTCATTACCTGATCTACGAATAAACAGTGGGGTTATGAGAGTTTCAGACTTATATTATTAACGAAAAGACGGACAGTGCATTGTTGTACTGTCCGCCTTTTTGTTTTTACTGCATCTCTAATAAATATATGAACAATATGTATCATTTTGGGAAGCTATTGACAAATCCATTCTAATCTGTTAGAATATATATGTAATCTAATGCGTTAGAATGGAGATGTAAAAATGGAAACACCGAAAATTTTTGAGAAAGAATACAAATTTTGCTTGATCTTGTGGGAGCATGAGCCAATACGAAGCCCCGAACTCTCAAAGCTGTGTGCCGAGCAGCTCGGCTGGAAGCCAAGCACCACATATACGGTAATCAAGCGCTTGTCTGACCGTGGTGTGCTGAAAAACGAGAATATGATTGTCACCTCACTCGTTTCAAAAGACCAAGTGCAGGCGGCAGAAATTGATGAATTCGTAGAGGAAAAGTTTGAGGGATCTGTTCCCGCTTTCTTTGCTGCGTTTACAAGAAAGAAAAAGTTTTCCGATAAGGAACTTGATGAGCTGCAGGCAATGATCGACCGTGCAAGGAAGGGGTAACGCCAATGAACGTGCTGTTTTATACGATTCTTGAAATGAGCATATCTGCGAGCATCCTTGTACTTGTGGTGTTGCTCTTGCGGCTGATTTTGAAGAAAGCTCCAAAATGGGTAAGTGTTCTGTTATGGGCATTGGTTGCAATCCGCCTCATCTGCCCGTTTGCCATAGAAAGTCCCTTTAGCTTGATGCCGGATATGGACTACCTTGTTGTAAGAGAAGCCACATCGTATGCCGATACGGGATTGGGTGATTCCCCGGATGATATACCGGAGTATGTGATTGGCGGCAATCAATTCGGAGATGAAGCAACGGCACAGCCCGCTCCAATCGATACTGTTACCCAAGACAATCAAGGAGTCAATGTTGAATTGATTCTGAACCTCATATGGCTTTCGGGAATTGCAGTGATGCTGACATATATGATCGTCAGCTGTATATGCGTGTACCGCCGCATACAAAAATCCACGCAGTTCCGAGACAATATTTATACGAGTAATGCTGTAACCTCGCCGTTTGTATTCGGCATCGTTAAACCTCGTATCTACTTACCGGAAAGCATGGATGCTGTCAGCATGAGTTACGTGATTGCTCATGAAGAAGCGCACGTGCGCCGCCGTGATCACTGGTGGAAGCCGCTCGGATTTATACTGCTCGCCGTCCACTGGTTTAATCCGATTATCTGGCTTGCGTACATACTTCTTTGCCGCGATATCGAGATGGCTTGCGACGAGCGTGTTATTCGGGATATGGGTGAACGTGAGCGAGTGGATTATTCCGAGGCTCTGCTCGACTGCAGCGTAGATAGACGAATGATTACAGCCTGCCCGCTTGCATTCGGAGAAAATAATGTGAAAGAGAGGATAAGGACTGTGTTAAATTATAAGAAACCCGCATTTTGGATTGTTATTTTGGCAGTGATCGCTTGCGTTGTGGCAGCGATATGCTTCTTAACGAATCCTCAGAAGAATACGGTAAATACAATACATAATACCATATTATACGACACTGAAACCAAACAAGAAATGTATCTACATGAATACGAAAAAAACAA
>JAZNLM010000123.1:0-22508 GCA_045579105.1 Candidatus Flemingiibacterium sp. | reverse complement strand
TTTGGATGATTTGTTTGCAGAACGCATCATTAAGACCTCAACACAGGAATCCAAGTTTTTCAACGAGGAAGCTGTTCACAGTTTTCCGAAGGATGCACAAGCCATGATCATTGATTCCTTGTGTCATCAAACAAATTTATTGAATTGCAATTCTTGGGGCTTTTTGAAAGCAGAACAGAATCCCTCCACGAAAAAGTACGATCAAATACGGCAGCTTTATACGATGTGTTGCTTGTCTGACACTGCAGGTGCTGCATTCGTGTCTAATTCTCTCACGATGATCGACTCCAGTATTAAGCCAACAGATATCGGTTCAATATTTGATACGCCTGAAGTAGCCTCCGGCATTAAAAAGCTATCGGATCCAAACGTGAGACAGGTGCTTTCTCACATATGTAATGAATATTTTCAGAGCACTGCGCCGTTTGACCATAAGAATCCCGAATATTTTACTATAGAAATTCGACCGAATGAAATTTCTCGTCACCTCGGAATCTCCGGTGATGATATACTGGAAGCTTTAGAAAAACTGATATCCCTGCACATCGCAGAATTAGAAACAAATGATGGTACGCGCTATCTGCTTCACAAAATCAAAGCAATCGAGGCGGCAGTAACTTTTCGATTGATTGAAAGACTTATTCATAATGAAGCCGGATTTGGTTGTGGCGAGTTTTTTGCACTGACACAATATTAAACGTCAGTTGAGATTCGCTTCGCTTTTGTACCCACAAAAGCAGTGCTTGTCAGGAAAAGCAGACGGACTGTCGGAGCGCACAAACCAAAGGCTCCCTCCGGGAGGGAGCTCCCGACGAAGTCGGGTGAGGGAGAGCGCGTTACGATAGAATTAGTACAAATTCAAAGTTGCGCGGGCTCCTTCCGTCACGCTATCGCGTGCCACCTTCCTCCCAGAGGAAGGCTATCTTATCGCCTGACAGTACACCTAAAAGGTGTAACACACTATACCTTGCGGGCAAGGCGTGTGAAAAAAGGACAGAGAATTTTCATGTTCTCTGTCCTTTTCCGTAGGGGCGTTCACAGAACGCCCCTACAAGTTTAATTTCTTATCGGCAGGTAAAATCTGCTTTATGGAAGGCACCCCTTGGGGAGGTTTTTTGTATCACATCGCGCCTGCTGTGAGCTTTATCAGCAGGTTTATATCGTCCGGCTGCACCTTTGCGGGATACGCCGCCTTGTTTCTGACCGTCGCGCCGCATTTTTCACAGCGGTAAACGATTATATATCCTTTTTTCGGATCGGGTAAGACCTGCACGGGACGTAGCAGTCCAAGGCAGTCATTCGCGCGGTCACCGGGGTTTATGTCAATGTGTATCGAGCAAAGACACTTCGGACAATGGTCGCGAGAGGTAACACCGAGAGGCTTAACCTCGAAGCCGCAGTTTCGGCAAGTAAAGCCATTATCATTTTTTTGAAATCTTTTTTCTTCCATTTTTATTCTCCAATGAGATTTTTTATCGAGGATAATTCTAATCCTTTCGTTTCATACTACTTTATGAAACCACCGAAAGGAAGTTTTGAAAATGAAAACAACTGTATATAGAAGATCTTTTCTCACATTCATCGCGCTTTGTCTTGTAATGTCGCTCTTTGCTATAGGCGCGTCAGCCGCGAGTATAATGCGTCCCACCAGAAACCGTACTGCTGACAGTGCTGGTTTAGCCGAAGAAACCGCAGATGAAAACGGTATAGTCGGCGGTGATAACACCTCTGCTCCCGGCACCGGTGAATTTGGCGATGATACGTCAAATAACACCGCAAATGGCGGCTCCGGTTCATCTAACAACTCTAACAACAACAGCTCCGGCAACGCCTCAAACGGCGCTAACTCTATGCCAAGCGAAACCACAGACAAAACCACTAACCGAGTTGAAAATGCGGTCAGCGATGTCGTGAACGGCGCAGAAAACGCTGTTGACGATATGACCGGCGGAATGAGCGTATGGTCTATACTAATTATAGTGATTATTATAGCCGCTATTCTCGTACTCGTACTTGCATTCTTCACCAGAAGAAAATAACAGATGGCCGATGGCAGAAGCCGTCGGCTTTTATTTTCCTACGCAGAAACGATGGAAAATTCCGTCAATTATCTCTTCACTTATCTTTCTTCCGTCAAGCTCGGACAGCTCTGACAGCGCCGCCTCAATATCGAAGCCCGCTGTGTCAGACGTAAAACCGCTTTCAAGCTGTCTGATTGCCGCGCGTGTATATTCAAGCGCACGTGAAACAGCCGCATTTTGTCTTGCATTCGTGAGTACGGCATTTTTGCTGTAGTCTATTTCGCCATCAACATAAAGCGAACAGATAATCTCTTTGAGGTTATCTATACCGTTTGTGGTACTATCCTCATTCTGCGCGCAAATCTCGACAATATCAGAAAATCCGCAGTTCTTAAGCTTTGAAACATCAAATTTTCTCGCAAGGTCATTTTTGTTGAGCACAGCTATTTTAACGGCTGAACTCTGGCCTAATTTTTCAAGTATAAGCGAGTCTTGACTGTCAAACTCTTCTGATAAATCGAAAAGCGCTAGTACAAGCTCTGCTTCGCCGAGCATTTTCAGTGAGCGCTCAACGCCGATTTTTTCAACTGCATCATCACTCTCGCGTACACCCGCAGTGTCACAAAGGCGAAGCATTATACGTCCGCAAGCCACCGTTTCCTCGATGGTATCGCGCGTTGTACCGGCAATATCGGTCACAATGGCACGCTCACGCCCTACAAGGCGATTTAAAAGCGAGGACTTACCCGTGTTAGGCTTCCCTATCAAAACCGTGCTGATGCCCTCGCAAACGGCTCTGCCGACGCGATATGTGCTCTGCAGCGCCGAAAGTTCATTTTCAAGCCCTGAAAGCTCGGCTAAAACCTCACTGTCCGAAAGTTCTGCCAAATCTTCGTCCGGAAAATCTACATTTGCGTAAACGCCCGTAACTACCGTTTTGAGCTTCTCGTATAACTCGTCAGATTTGCGCTTCATAACGCCGTCGCCGTGCGACACGGCGAGGGACAACTGCTCCTCATTCACGGCATCTATTAGCATACCAACAGCTTCTGCCTGCGAAAGCGAGAGCTTGCCGTTCGTAAACGCTCGTCGCGTGAATTCGCCGGGACCTGCAAGTTTTGCGCCACACTTGAGTGCCGATTCGAGCACTTTTTCTGTCAAAACTATACCGCCGTGACAGCTTATTTCAACCACGTTTTCACCCGTGTACGAGTTCGGCGCGCGAAAGACGGTGCAAATTCCGTCGTCAATACGTACGCCGCCATTTAAAATATCGCCCCAAACACAGTGAGAAGACGCTATCTCGCTGACGGATACGCCGTTCTTGGCGCGGAACATCTTATCCGCAACTATAATGGCATCGTCGCCCGAAATACGTATAACGGCAATACCGCCGCGCCCATACGCTGTTGAAACGGCCGCAATTGTATCAGTCATAATTTCCTCTTTCCCAGTAAAAAATTAGCCTCGGGATAACCCGAGGCGATGCCTTTTTATATCAGTTCTCGCCGTCGGTGCTGCCGAGAATGCTGTTTAAATATTCGTCGAAATCCTTAAATTTCTTCTGCGGTTCGCGAGTAGTATTTTCCTTCGCCTCACGGGTACCGTAGGTGGATATGAGGTCAGAAAGTTCCTCGTCACTCATCTTTTCGCCGTCGTCATACATAGGAACCGCCGGCTTCTTCTTTTCAGTTCTTTCGGCAAATTCACTGCGACGCGATCTCTTGCGGTCATTTCTTCTGCCGGAGCGCTTTGCACCGGACTTTTCCCCGTCCTTGAATTTTGCGGGAACAACGAAGCCCTCGCTCTCAAGGTAAATAACTACGCGGCGGCCTTCGTCAACTCCGACGGAATTGGTGGATACTCCCTCTATACCCTGAACCTCAGAGTGTATGATTCGTCTTTCGTAAGGTGACATCGGCTCGAGCATCACGCTCTTACCGGTTCTCTGCGCCTTCGCTGCCATACGGCGAGCGAGCGAACGGAGAGTAGCCTCTCTTTTTTCGCGGTAGTTTTCAACGTCAACCGTGATATGTACGTAGTCGCGGGATTCATCCTCCTCGCGCTTATTTGCCGCGAGATTGGTGAGGTACTGAAGTGCCTCAAGTGTATCGCCGTGGTGTCCGATGAGCACGCCTGCCTCCTCGCCAACGATACTTATAACGCGGTCGCTCTTTTTGGTTGCGGTCATTTCAACATCTGCGTGTATTTCCATATTTTCAAGCAGAGTGTCAATAAATTCTCTTGCAATGACATCACCTGCTACGGTGTAAACCACCTTTATTTTAGCTGGCGATGCACCGATACCGAGAAATCCGCTGCTTGGCTCTTCGAGCACTTCATAGTTCAGCGATTCCGGCTCTGCGCCGAGCTTTACGCCTGCTTCTTCAAGCGCTGCTTCGACTGTTTTTCCGGTGAATATAGTTTCCTGCTTCACAGTTTTGCTTCCTTTCTTCTGAAATTTTAGAGTATTTTTTAGTATTTTGGTATTATAAAGGGATTTTATTCCCCGTCGGTTTCTTCTTTTTTGTTCTTGTCACTTTCGTCCTTGAGCCTTGGCACGTTTTCTTCCTTTACGCCATCCTTAAGCTCGGGCTTGTCTGCGGACACGGTTTCGTCAGATTCGTCCTCAAACTCCTCAATTCTGTGGAGAGAGCGAACCTTCTGACCGTTATTGTTTGTCTTTTTTTCCTTCTTTGCAGGCTTTGCGCCGACTTCTTTTTCAGCCGCCTTGTAATCTTCCTCGGTAAAGCGCGGGATAGGCATTACCTTTGCGAGAATTACAGTCTGAACGGTAGAAAGAATATTGCGGAAAATCCAGTAAGAACCGATAGTTGCCTCGACGGTGAACGCAATATATACGGAAAGGAGCGGCATAGACCACATCATAATCTTCATGGACTTATCCTGCTGCTGTCCTGCGTTGGGGTTATAGCTGAACTTTTTGGTTATCCACTGACTTGCAAGAGTGAATACAAGGGTGAGAACAGGTACTATAACAAGAGGCCAAAATTCATCTATCGGTCTTACAGAAAGGTCAAGGCCGAGAACCTCGAACTTCGGGAGTATTTCCTCGGTAACACCACCGATAATCTCGTCGAAATTTTCAACACCGAGAGTACGCATCTTTTTGATAAGGTCTATCTGACGAACTGTCTTGTCAGCGGCAAACGCTTCAAAGCCTTCCATAGAAACGGCACTCATAAGCTCGTATACTTTAACCTGGATGTTAGATATAACGTCCGCACTGAGACTACAGATATACTTGAGAGGATTTATTACAACGTTATAGAGTGCCAATAGAATAGGCATCTGAATAAGAAGAGGTAAGCATCCGCCCATCGGATTGAAGTTTTCCTTCTGGTAAAGCTCCATTACCTCGTTATTCATCTTCTGCTGAGTTGCCTGATCGTTTCTGCCCGCGTACTTTTTGCGAATAGCCTTTACCTTCGGGTCAAGCTTTGCCTGCTTTATGGAGTTCTTCTGCTGCTTTATTGCAAAAGGAAGAAGAAGTATCTGAAGAATTACAGAAAAAAGAAGCAGAGCAAGCAGATAGTTATCGGTAAGCTGATAACAGATTCTTATTATATAACCGAGAGGAATATTGATTATATCAAAAATCTTTCCCATCTTATGTATTCTCCTTTTATATTAACGGGATAACCGCTTATTTGCGTTTTTTATCGGGAACTGGATCGTATCCGCCCTTGCCGAACGGATTACAGCGAAGAATTCGCCACACAGTCAAGCAAAAGCCTACTATAAATCCGCGTTTTCTGAATGCCTCAATGGCATATTCGGAGCACGTGGGAGTGAAACGGCAGCAAGGAACCTTTAGTGGAGAAATATACTTTCTGTAAAGCCCTATTAAAAATATAGCTGCGTACTTCATTCTTCACGCATATCGAGCGTTTTAAACGCTTTGGTCAAATCTTTTTCAATGTTGCAGGACTTTGCCTTTACAATACCGCCGCGCGCAACTATAACTATAAGAAATCCGCGCTTTATAGGATAAAGCTTGTCTGAGAGTCTGTAGCCCTCGCGGATAATTCTTTTGGCACGGTTTCGCTCTACAGCTCCGCCGAGCTTTTTGGTTACAGTTATACCGACACGATTAAGTTTTTCCTTTTGCGGATTTGCCTTTGCAAGTCTTTTTGCCATGTAATCGGGAAGAATATACACAACAACAAAACGCCCTACGAATTTTTTACCGCGGGTGTATGCCTTTGAATAAAGATGATTTTCTTTTATAGCAAAAAGCTTCATCGTTATCTTCCCCATAACAATAAAAACCCCCGAAATACGGGTATCCCCGCGATCTTCGGCGGTTTCATTTTTTGATTAGTCTGCATTATAAATGCACACCAATTACAACTCGGCGGCACATAGGCTTTGCCGAGTTGTAACAGTTTTCGGTTTTAAAAAGAGATTAGTAAGTAAGTCTCTTTCTGCCCTTAGCGCGTCTTCTCTTGAGTACCTTTCTGCCGTCAGCGGTTCTCATTCTCTTTCTGAAGCCATGCTCAACCTTTCTCTGGCGCTTCTTAGGCTGGTAAGTTCTAAGCATTCTTACACCTCCTTAAACTAAACGGACTATCATCTTTCGATGAATAATGCTTATTTTTTTATAATGAATACAAAATTCACACAATAGCACCTAACATTATACACGAAGATATACGCGTTTGTCAATACCTTTTTCAAAAAAACTTTTTGTCAAGTGTAAATATTCTCTTAATTTTTCAGTTAAAAATGATAAAAGACTTGCTATTTTTTATTTTATATGTTATAATATATTATATTATTTAATTTAAGAAATACTTAAAATATATAGATTCACGCGTTACAAAGAAAGGACACGTCATGCAAGCTTACAACGATATCTGGTCAAACGTGGTTGACATTCTTTCAGAAGAATATTCAAAAAACGTAGTCGCTCTCTGGTTTACGTCTTTAAAGCTTCATGAGCTTACAGATTCAAGAGCTCTTATCATATGCGATATGCCCTATAAATACAGCATAATAAAAACAAAATATTCAAACGCAATCGCAGATGCTCTCGAAAAAGCCGTAGGTTTCCGTGTTGATGTAATAATTCTCGATAAAACTCAAGCTCCTGAGGAGTATTACAGATACATAAACAACAATATTGGTGCTCCCGAGCCTATAAATTTAGCAGATCAAGTTGTTGTGCCTCACCTTACTTCATCAAACGAGCCTGCGGATGATCTTGAATCACTTTCTCAAAAGAAATCCGCAAGTATTTACAACGCATATACTTTCGACAACTTTATAGTCGGTGTTTCAAACACGTTCGCTCACGCTGCATCGCTTGCAGTAGCAAACGAACCTGCTTGCCTTGAAACTATAGAATCATCCACCTACAATCCGCTGTTTATTTACGGCCCAAGCGGACTTGGTAAAACACATCTTCTCTACGCTATCGTAAACAGGATAAAACAAACACGTCCCGAGCTTAAAATAGTTTACGTAAAAGGTGAGCACTTCACAAACGAGCTTATAGACAGCATTTCTAAAAAGACACCCGATGCGTTCCGTGAAAAATACCGTTCGGCAGATGTTCTCCTGATAGACGATATTCACTTTATCGCGGGCAGAGAGGCAACACAGGAAGAATTTTTCCACACCTTCAACGCTCTTCATGAGGATAACAAACAGATAATCCTCACATCTGACCGTCCTGTACGTGAGATAAAAACGCTTGAGGAAAGACTTAAGACAAGATTTGAGTGGGGAGTCTGTGCAGACATTCAGCCGCCTGACGCGGATCTTCGCTCGGCTATTATAAAAAACAAAGCTGCCTCTAAAAATATCAATCTTTCAAACGAAGTGGTTGAGTTCCTTGCGGACAACCTCAAGAGCAACATACGTCAGCTTGAAGGAGCTATAAGAAAACTTGCCGCTACCTATATATTAACAGGAAAAGAAATAACTCTTGAAACGGCTAAAAAAGCTATTGCTGATCTTATAAGTGACAATGGCGCAGGAGCAATCACCGTTGAGCGTATTCTAGATAAGGTTTCAAAAAAGTTTGGAATCGAGGTTGAAGAGATAACAGGTACACGGAGAAATAAAGAAATAGCCTATGCAAGGCATATTTCAATTTATATAATAAAAAAGCTTACCAACCTCAACTATACGCAGATTGGAAAAGTTATGAAGAGAGATCACGCAACTATAATGTCATCTCTTCGTACAGTTGAGAAACAACTCGGCGCAAATACACAGACAGACAGTGACGTAAACGAGCTTATAAAAGAGCTTAAAAACTAAAGGTTTTACACATAATTTTCCACTTTTACACTAAGAGTTTTCATATGTTTTAAACACTCGTGACTCTTATGTAAACTATTTCCAATTGTATCAACAGTCATCAACTCTTTTATAACATTCCAAATTCAAAAATTATTTCGTTTTTTGTAAGGTAATACCGTGACTTCAAGGTTTTCAACGTTTTAAACGGTGCCTACTATAACTACTACTATTTATTTTATTATTTCTTTTTATAAAAATACAGATGAGGTGAAATTTATGAAACTCAGATTCAGCCGTCCTATTATCCAGGAAGCAGTAAGCAACGCTATGTACTGCGTTTCAAACAAAAATACTATCTCTGCCGTAGAAGGAATACTTATTACCGGTGAAGGTGATAAAGCAATACTTACCTCTTACGACCTTGAAAAGGGTATGCAGATTGAAATCGAAGCAGAGGTAATTGAAGCAGGTTCCTGCATAATAAACGCACAGAGTCTTAACTCGATTATCAGACTTCTTCCTGCAGGAATGGTAGAGCTTACCGTTAACGAATATTTCAGGGCAAAACTCACCTGCGGAAGTGCAGAATTTGAACTCAATGGTCTTGATCCGAGAGATTTCCCGACTTTGCCGGATATCTCAAATATGAGCGGCTTCAATATAAAACAGGGTGATATGAAAAATATGATAAATCAGACCTTGTTTGCCGTTGCACAGAACGACGCTCGCGCTACCTTCAACGGCGCATTCTTTAAGATAAACGGCAACCGTATTACAACAGTTGGCTGTGACTCGTTCAGACTCGCGGTACGCGAAAAAGTTTGTGAGCTTGAAAACACCACCGGTGCAGAGCTTGACACTTCTTTTATCGTTCCCGGAAGAACACTCTCGGAGCTTGTAAAGCTCCTTTCAGACAGTGATGATGTTGTAAGAATCGGTATTTCTAGAAAACAGGTAATTTTCCGCTTTGATAAGAGAGATACAGTATTCTTTTCACGCCTTATTGAGGGTGATTACATTGACTATGAGCGTATCATTCCGAAAAACAGCACTATTTTCGTTGACGTTGATACTGAAACACTTGAGGGTGCTTTAAACCGTGCTTCGCTCGTAAGCGATGAGTCTGCGGGTAAGAACAAATCTCTCGCACGCTGTAAGTTTGGCGGCAACAAACTTGAGATTACTTCTACTTCCGTAAACGGTAAGGTTCGTGATGAAATAGTCACAAGCCACACCGGTGACGATATAGAAATAGGCTTCAACTGCCGTTATCTTACCGATGCACTTAAGGCTTCTATGTGCGATAAGCTTCACCTTTCGCTCTCCAGCCCTAACATAAGTATGGTAATTGAGCCTCTTGAAGCAGAGGATAACGATAAATTTATATTCCTCGTGCTTCCTTGCAAGCTTAAATGATAGCAAAAAAAATAAGCTACCGTAATTTTCGTAATATAAAAGAAGCGGAGATTACCTTTTCGGATGGTGTAAACGTTCTTATCGGCAATAATGCCGAAGGAAAAACAAACGCGCTTGAGGGAATATACCTTATGGCGTCTGGAAAAAGCTTTCGCACACCACGTGAACGCGATATGGTAAAAACAGGCGCTGACTGTTTTGAAGCATCTCTTGTATTGCAAGATATAAAAAGGGAACAGGAGCTTTATTTCAAGGCTTACAGCGGCGAAAGTATGAAAAGACGCGAAATAAAGAAAAACGGCGTAAGTTTACCGCGGATTTCAGAGTTACTCGGCGTATTCAGAGCAGTTTTATTTTGTCCTGAGCATCTTGCTGTAGTAAAAGCAGGGCCGGCGGAAAGACGTAATTTTCTCGATGTTGCAATATGTCAGCTTCGGCCGATATATTTGAAAAGCCTTCAGAAATTCAGCAAGATAATCACTCAAAGAAACGCCCTTCTAAAACTTCTTTCTGAGGGTGAGGGAGATAAAGGTCTACTCGATGTTTATTCCGAACAGCTTGCAAGAGAATGTGCGGTGATATATAAAACGCGCGAGGCTTACGTAAAACGGCTAGGAGAATTTGTAAAAGAGTTTTTTGACGAGCTTTCAAGCGACGAAGTAAGGGAAATTCCCGAGCTTCGATATAAGAACAGTATGAAAACGTACGAAGCTCTTACCGAAATGGAAGCTTATGACGCTTATCTGAAGCTTTTGACTGAAAACACCCACAAGGAAATCGGTGCGGGAATTACTCTTTACGGCTCACACAAGGACGATATAGAAATATATCTCGATAATATGGAAGCAAGACAGTTTGCATCACAAGGTCAACAGCGCTCATTGGCACTTGCAATGAAGCTTGGTGAGGGCGAGATTTCAATGGAATATTCTGGTGAATATCCCGTATTTCTTTTCGATGACGTCTTAAGCGAGCTTGATGCAAGAAGACAGTCGTTCCTTTTATCAAAGCTTACCAAACGTCAGGTAATAATGACCACTTGCAACGAACCGCCAATAAAAGGTGACGCAAAGTTTATATCTGTCGAAAACGGCATATATACCTAGTAAAAATGACGTAACGCCAGAGATGTGGCAATCTAACCATACCTACAAAACGGTAATAGTGATTATGGTTAGCCAAACACTCTGTGAGCGATAGCGTCTTAAAAAGTTTTTTACCAGGCTTTTTTGAAAAAAAGCCGCGTATCCCCCATAAAGGAGTACACGCAATGTACGTACACGCAGGAAATAACCGTATCATACGTACCCGTGAGATAATCGGCATATTCGATATGGATACAGCTACTATGCAAATGGCGACGAGGGAATATCTTCGTGCTGCCGAAAAAGACGGACGGATGATAAACATAAAGGAAGAAATTCCGAAATCATTTATAATAACCAGTGAGAAAAACGGCGATAAAGTCTACGTGTCGCAGATTTCCACCACGGCACTTCTCGGGAGAATAAATTCCGAGTTTGAAAACTAACAGTAATTTTGTAATCAAAGCTTTCTATAAGCTAAAATAGAGAGGTAAAAATGTCGGAACAAGTAAAAAACAACTACGATGACAGTCAAATACAGGTGCTTGAAGGACTCGAGGCGGTCAGAAGACGCCCGGGTATGTATATCGGCTCAACCTCAATAAGAGGTCTTCACCATCTTGTATACGAAATTGTGGATAACTCTATCGACGAGGCGCTTGCAGGCTATTGCGAGAGCATAACTGTAACCCTTCACAAGGATAATTCCGTATCCGTTCGCGATAACGGACGCGGCGTTCCCGGCGGTATGCACCCGAAGAAGGGTATACCGACGCTTGAGGTGGTATTTACGGTGCTTCACGCAGGCGGTAAATTCGGCGGCGAGGGTTATAAGATAGCCGGCGGTCTTCACGGTGTAGGCGCGTCTGTTGTAAACGCGCTCTCCGAATGGGTTGAGGTTGAAAACTGCAATGAAGGACAGCGTTACACCGAGCGCTTTGAGCACGGTAAGGTTGCGCGTCCGTTTAAGCACGAAGGCTCTTCAAACGGCGAGCACGGTCTTTACGTACGTTTCCAGCCTGACCCCACTATTTTCGAGGAAGTAGTGCTTGATTATAAAACTGTTGAAAAGCGTCTTCGTGAGCAGGCGTTCCTCAACGCGGGTGTTAAGATAATTCTCCGCGACGAACGCTGTGAAGCCCTTAAGGAAGAAGAAATAATAGCAGAGAACGAGGAAAATAATGATGCTGCTACAGCTTCCACCGCCGTTGCCGATACGGACGAGGGTGCTGCTGAAATTACTGCCGAGGATATTTCCCAGCGCTACGGTAAAGAGCCGGAAGTGGTGCTTTGTTTCGAGGGTGGTATAAAGAGCTTCGTTGAGCATCTCCAAAATAAGAGAAGCTACGCGGGCATACACCCCGAAGTTATATATATGAAGGTTGAAAAAGACGATTCTATCGCCGAGGTAGCGCTTCAGTATAACGAAAGCTACGTTGAAACGATAATGTCCTTTGCAAACAATATGCATACAATCGAGGGCGGTACGCACGAAACAGGCTTCAAGCAGTCGCTTGCGGCTGTTCTCAATGATTACGCGCATAAGACGGGCGCGCTCAAGGCTGACGAAAAGCTTGCGGGTGAGGATACCCGTGAGGGACTTTGCGCTATCATAAGCGTTAAGCTTACCGATGCGCAGTTTGAGAGTCAGACAAAGGCAAAGCTGGGTAACTCCGAGATGAGAACTCTTGTTGCGAGTCTTATGAAGGACAAGCTCTCCGAATTCTTCGAGGAGCATCCCGCAACCGCAAAAATTATCCTTGACAAGGCACTTGCGGCGGCAAGAGCAAGAGAAGCGGCACGCAGTGCGCGTGATGCAACACGTAGAAAGAGCGTACTCGAAGGCGGCGGACTTCCAGGTAAGCTTTCCGACTGCCAGGAAAAGAGAGTTGAGCTTACTGAACTCTACCTCGTCGAGGGTGACTCCGCAGGCGGTTCCGCAAAGAGCGGCAGAAACAGCCGTTTCCAGGCAATTCTCCCGATGCGAGGTAAGGTATTAAACGTTGAAAAGAGCCGACTTGATAAGGTTTATTCCAATCAGTCGCTTATTCCGATAATTCAGGCACTCGGATGCGGTATCGGTGAAGAGTTTGATATTTCGAAGCTCCGTTACGGCAAGATAATAATAATGGCGGATGCCGACGTCGACGGCTCGCATATCAGAATACTTCTCCTTACCTTCTTTTTCCGTCATATGAAGCAGCTTATCGAGGACGGACACATATTCCTCGCACAGCCGCCGCTTTATAAGATAGCGAAAGGTAAGAAAAATTACTACGCCTACAGCGATGCAGAGCGCGATGCTATACTCGCTGAAATAGGCGAAACGGGCACTAAGACTAACCGCTATAAAGGTCTTGGTGAGATGAACCCCGAACAGCTTTGGGAAACCACAATGGACCCCGAGCAGCGTACACTGCTTAAGGTAACGATTGAAGACGCGATTGCGTGCGACGAGGTATTCACCATTCTTATGGGTGATAAGGTCGAGCCAAGACGCGAATTTATCGAGCAGAACGCGGTTTACGCAACTAATCTTGATATTTAAAAAAGTTTTCCACATTAGCAAAATAAAGTGTTGAAAACTGTGCACGTTTTTGTAAGTTCTGCTTTTGGAAAAGTATCAAAAAGTCGGGTAATATAAGCAAAAACGGCGATATTGATTAGTGAAATAAGTTTTCACACCGTAATGTTAATAACTGTGGAAAAGTAAGACGAATACAAGTAAAAACAACAAATACGAGGTTCATAATGAGTAAGAACGATAAAAACGAAA
The DNA here is from genome assembly GCA_045579105.1 of Candidatus Flemingiibacterium sp. GTDB lineage: Bacteria > Bacillota > Clostridia > Oscillospirales > CAG-272 > Flemingiibacterium. The sequence goes on along the minus strand of JAZNLM010000123.1, from coordinate 8,937 downwards.
ATATTGAATTTCCCGAACAGAAAATAGTCGGCGTTGAAATGGAGAAAGAGGTCAAGAGCTCGTTTATCGCATATTCGATGAGCGTAATCATGTCCCGTGCTCTGCCCGACGTTCGCGACGGTCTTAAGCCAGTTCACAGACGTATCCTCTACGCTATGTATGAGGATAATCTCACATTCGATAAGGATTTCCGCAAGTCAGCAACGACAGTAGGTAACGTGCTCGGTAGATACCATCCGCACGGCGACTCCGCGGTTTACGACACAATGGTTCGTCTTGCACAGCCCTTCTCGCTTCGTTATCCGCTCGTCCAGGGACAGGGTAACTTCGGTTCGATAGACGGCGATAAGGCGGCGGCTTACCGTTATACCGAAGCAAGACTTGCGAAGCTCTCGAACGAAATGATGAGCGACATCGAAAAGAACGTCGTTGATTTCGTTCCGAACTTCGATAATACCCGCGAGGAGCCGAGCGTACTTCCGTCACGCTTCCCGAACCTGCTTGTAAACGGCTCTATCGGTATTGCCGTAGGTATGGCTACCTATATTCCGCCGCACAATCTCGGCGAGGTCATTGACGGCACACTTTACCTTATGGATAACCCTGACTGCGAGATAAAGGACCTTATGCAGTTTATCAAGGGTCCCGACTTCCCGACAGCCGCAACAGTTTACGGCTCAAACGGTATATACGAGGCTTATACCACGGGTAAGGGCCACGTTATGGTGCGCGCAAAGTGCGAGGTTGACGAGGAAAACCACAAGATTATTGTCACCGAGCTTCCGTATCAGGTAAACAAGAAGTCGCTCGTTGAAGCTATTGCCGACCTTGTCCGCGACAAGCGTATTGAGGGTATCACAAGCATTGTTGACCTTTCTGACCGTAACCATGACGTCCTTATTGAGATACATTACCGCCGCGATGCAAACGGTCAGGTAATTTTAAATCAGCTTTATAAGTACAGTCAGCTTCAGGACACCTGCGCGTTCAATATGCTCGCGCTCGTTAACAACGTTCCGAAGATACTCAACTTAAAGCAGATACTTTCGCACTATATAGCTCATCAGGAAGAGGTAATAACCCGCCGCGTTAAGTTTGATCTTGACAAGGCGCGCCGTGAGGCACACATCTTCGAGGGCTACAAGATTGCTATTGATTATATCGACGAGGTTATCAAGATAATCCGCGCTTCCGCATCGGTTTCTGATGCAAAGGCGGCACTTATGGAGCGCTTCGGTCTTACCGAAATTCAGGCGCAGGCTATAGTTGAAATGACTCTCGGACGTCTTTCGGGTATGGAGCGTCAGAAGATTGAGGACAGACTCCTTAAGCTCTACGCAACTATCGCGGAGTTTGAAGCAATTCTCGCAGATCCTGCAAAGGTCAAGGAAATCATCCGCGATGAAATGCTCGAAATCAAGGCAAAATTTGCGGACGAGCGCAAGACCGAGCTTGTTGAAGCCGAGGACGATATCGTTTACGAGGACCTTATCGAGCGCCACAACTGCGTTATCACAATGACGGGCGACGGCTATATCAAGCGTCAGCCTGCATCCACATACACCGCGCAAAGACGCGGCGGCAAGGGTATCATCGGTATGACCACCAAGGAAGACGACGCGATAGCAGACGTTATCGTTGCACACAGCCACGCGCTCGTTATGATGTTTACAAACACCGGTAAGGTCCACACTCGCAAGACCTATCAGATTCCCGAAGCGGGCAGAACCGCAAAGGGCTCGAATATCGTAAACATCCTCGAGCTTGCCGAGGGCGAAAAGATTACGGCTATCATCAGCGTGCCGAAGTTCGCCGAAAACGAGTACCTCTTTATGGTAACCAAGAACGGCGTCGTTAAGAAAACGCTTCTCTCTGACTTCGAATATCAGAGACGCGGCGGTAAGATTGCGATTTCGCTCGACGAAGGCGACGAACTGTCCTTCGTTAAGCACACTATGGGCGACGACAGCATAATCATCGCGACACACGAGGGTATGTCCGCACGCTTTGACGAACAGCACGTTCGTTCGATGGGCAGAACCGCACGCGGTGTACGCGGTATCAGACTTGCAGACGGCGACTACGTTGTAGGCTGCGCTCTCGTTGACAACGAAAAGGGACTTATCACCATTACCGAAAAGGGATTTGGTAAGCGCGTTAAGTTTGACGAGTTCACGGCTCACAACAGAGGTGTTAAGGGCGTTACCTGCCACGGTATTTCCGATAAGACCGGTATGCTTGCAGGCATAGCAACCGTTGCCGAGACCGACGACATTATGCTTATCACAAACGAAGGTATCATTATAAGAACGCCTGTTTCAGGTATTCCGTTCTACAGAAGAAGTGCCGGCGGCGTTATCGTAATGCGCCTTGCTGAAGGTGCTAACATCGTAAACTTCGCTAACGTATCCGTTGACGAAAACGAGACTGTGCCCGAGCCGGACGAGTTTGACGAGGCTGATGAAGCAGTAGAAGCAGAAGTAGTGGAAGAGGCTGAAACCGAAGAAAACGAATAATCTGCAAAAAATTTCAAAAAGGTATTGCAAAACTCGTTTGTTTGGTGTATAATGTTGGCATAGCGAATATTTGTTCGCCAAATCATATCCTTATTTACGAAAGGAATTATCAGATATGAAAGCTAAAACCAAGAGCAAGCCCGTGCCGGTGAAGATAACCGATAAAGACGAAAAGAGAAAGGCCATTGAAGGCGCTATCGGTCAGATAGAAAAGAATTACGGCAAGGGTACTATTATGCGTATGGGCGAAGCACCCGAGATGGAAGTAAGCGCTATTTCCACAGGTTCGCTCACTCTCGACCTTGCCCTCGGTATCGGCGGTGTGCCGCGCGGACGTATCGTTGAAATATACGGTCCCGAATCCTCGGGTAAGACCACTGTTGCGCTTCATGTTGTTGCGGAAACGCAGAAAATGGGTGGCGAAGCGGCGTACATCGACGTGGAAAACGCGCTTGATCCCGTTTACGCAAAGGCACTTGGCGTTGATATTGACAATCTTTTGGTATCGCAGCCTTCAAGCGGTGAGCAGGCACTCGACATTGCCGAGGCGCTTATCCGTTCGGGCGCTATCGACGTTGTTATCGTTGACTCTGTTGCGGCTCTTATCACCCAGCAGGAAATCGACGGAGATATGGCGTCCTCGCACGTTGGACTTCAGGCAAGACTTATGTCACAGGCACTAAAAAAGCTCTCGGGCGTTGTTGCAAAATCCAACTGTGTACTTATTTTTATAAACCAGCTTCGTGAGAAGATCGGTATATCCTATGGTAACCCCGAGGTTACTTCGGGCGGACGTGCACTTAAGTTCTATTCGTCCGTTCGTATCGAGATCCGTAAGGCGGAAAACCTCAAGGACGGCACAGATGTTTACGGTAACCACGTTAAGTGTAAGATTGTAAAGAATAAGGTTGCTCCACCCTTTAAGTCAGCAGAATTTGATATTATCTACGGTAAGGGTATCTCCAAATCGAGCGAGATAATTGACCTTGCTATAGAGCTTGGCTTTATTCAGAAGAGTGGCTCGTGGTTCTCGTATAACGGTCAGCGTATCGCACAGGGTAAGGAGAATACCCGTAAGTATATCGAGTCGAACGAGGACGCTATGAACGACCTCATTGAAAAGATAATGGGCAAAAAGGACGAGCTTAGTGCGCTTATGGACGGTGGTGCCTTTGACGGAGACGACGATGAGGTTGATCCCGATGACGAGGCACTCAACATCTCCATTCTCGAAACTGATGACGACTAATGGAGCTTTCCATTAGAATAACCGACATCGAGGCACGCCGCGCCGGAGACGAAGCGGTGTTGACAATTGAGATTGGTGCGTGCCAACGCTTGGAAATCCGTAAACTCACCGTAGCCTCGAAAATGCTGTTTGAAATAGGAAATATCGGCATCGGAAGCTTGCCCTACAAGCTGACAACCGAACAGTTTGACTCGCTCGAATACAGCGCGAAATTATGGGAAGCTGTTAAAAAAGGACTTGATATCCTATCATACGGTGATAACACCAAATCCGCGCTGATAGGAAAGCTTCGCAAACGCGGTTTTGACAAGTATTTGTCCGAGGATGCAGCAGAATATATAGCCGGACTTGGCTATATAAATGAAGCAGAAATTTTAGCGCGTGCTGTAGAACAGCTTGCCAATACGAAGCTTTACGGTCCGTCGCGCATCAAAAACGAGCTTTATAAAAAGGGATTTTCCAGCGATGTGCTCGACGAAAATCTCGGAGAGTGTCTTGAGGCAATAGATTTTGAAGAAAATATTTTGAAGCTTGTACGAAAAAAATGCGATCCCGATGCAATATCGGATCGCGACTACAGAGAAAAATTTTACGCCGCGATGTATCGGCTTGGGTATTCACCGAGTCAGACGCGCGGTGCAATTAAACGTATCAGGGAAGAAAACGAAGAATGACGAAAAATATCAAGGTGGGCTTCATTTCACTTGGATGCCCGAAAAATCAGCTTGACACCGAGGTTATGCTCCACGAGCTATACAGCGCCGGTTTTGAGATAGTGTCCGAGGATATTGATGCGGACGTTATCGTTATCAACACCTGCGGATTTATCGAATCTGCAAAGCAGGAATCTATAGACAACATAATTGACGTGGGTTGGCTCAAAAAGAACCGTACTCTTAAGGGAATTGTGGTCACGGGCTGTCTTGCGGAGCGTTATCGCGACGAGATTTTCGAGAGCTTGCCCGAGGTTGACGCGGTTCTCGGAGTCGGAAGTATACACAATATCGTCGAGGCTGTGGAAAAGGTCGCAAACGGCGAAAAGTATTCGTCCTATGAAGACAAGGAAACGGTAAAGCTCGGCGGCGAGCGTATTATCACCACGCCCGAGCATTACGCTTACTTAAAGGTTGCCGAGGGCTGCGACAACAAGTGCAGCTATTGTGCGATTCCCGCAATACGCGGTAAATTCAGAAGCCGTCCGATGGACGATCTTGTTGCGGAAGCGAAAACGCTCGAGGAAGTCGGCGTTAAGGAGCTTATCGTTATCGCGCAGGACACCACGCGCTACGGTCTTGACCTTTACGGTGAATACAAGCTTGCAGAGCTTCTTACCCGCATCAGCAAGGAAACGAATATCCCTTGGATACGCGTGCTGTACTGCTATCCCGATAAGATAACGGACGAGCTTGTGGACGTTTTTGCTAACAATCCGAAGGTGGTAAAATACATCGACCTTCCGATTCAGCACATTTCCGATAATATGCTTCGCGCGATGAACCGTCATGGCGACGGCAAGATGATACGCGAGGTTGTGAAAAAGCTTCGCGAGCGTGTATCGGGTATGGTTATCCGTACCACGGTCATCGTAGGCTTCCCGGGCGAAACAGAGGAAGATTTTACCGAGCTTTGCGAGTATGTTAAAGAGGCGAGATTTGATAACCTCGGCGCGTTTACCTATTCGCGCGAAGAGGACACCGTGGCTTACGATATGGAAAACCAGATCGACGAGCAGGTAAAGCAGGACAGATACGATATCATTATGCGCACGCAGGGTGATATTATCGCCGAGCTTAACGATGCGGCGGTAGGCAAGGTTGTTGACGTAATCTGCGAGGAATACGATCCCGTTTCCGAGGTTTACTATGGCAGAAGTGCGGCAAATGCTCCCGAAATCGACGGAAAGGTTTATTTCCGCGCGGCAAAGGGCAGTGTACAACCCGGCAAATTTGTCAAGGTAAAGATCACCGAAGCTATCGACTACGATTTAGTAGGCGACAAGATATAAAAAGGAGAAAAAGGCTATGAATTTACCGAATAAACTTTCGATTTTAAGAGTTATTCTCGTTCCGCTTTTCGTTGCGGTGCTTACTCTCCCGTCAGACACTTTTTTTGAGAGCTACGGAATGTGGATACGCATTATTGCGGCGGCGCTTTTTATACTCACGGCGTTTACGGATATGCTTGACGGTCAGATCGCGCGCAGATGCAATCTTGTGACAGATTTCGGAAAGTTCATCGATCCTCTTGCCGATAAGTTTATGGTATTCGGCGCGATGCTCGCAATTCTTTACAGACTTGACGGATATATGCGCCCTGTGTTTCTTTGGGCATCGCTTATCGTAATTTTCCGCGAGCTTGCCATTACCTCGATGCGACTTATTGTGGTAAATAAGTCGGGTACAGTCGTTGCGGCGGCTTGGCTCGGCAAGGTTAAGACTGTAACGCAGATTATCTGTATCGTTGCGGTACTTCTTGATCCGGTGGTTATTCCGGCAGGCAACTTCTTCAGTGACGGTCAGATTCTCTCGCTTGCAACAACTATTCTTATGACCGTTATGACTCTTTGGTCGGGTATCGACTATATGAAGGCATATTGGCCGCTTCTTGATACAAATAAGTAAAAAAATAAAAGAGCTGTCCAATTGGACGGCTCTTTTTGTATTCTTTTATAACAATTTGCTATCAATTTCTACGCTGTGCATCAATGCAGGCATCAATCACCAGCACCACAGAAAGTGCCGCAATTTCATCTACGTCCGTCCCGAAGGATATCTCATACGCATCGCCAAGCGTAAACCACTCCTTAGAAACGGATGCGATCACGCGATCTCCATCAACAACATCGTAATCGTGATCGAAAAAATCGCCGTGGACGCTCCAACCGGGTCCGTTGACGGTATATTCGGGGTGAAAGAGGGTAAATTCCTTCACGACTTCTGCAAATTCCTCGTTGCCACGGTAAATCAGATACTTTGGAAGAAAGGTGAGAAGCTGCTGTTCTATGTAGGAAAGCTCATTACCGCACAGATTGTATAAGTGGAGCTTTTTGCCGAATGTGAGAATCTCGCCTTCCACGTAATACTTCTCATTTCCGGCTTCGTCATAGATGGAGAACTTATCTCCCCACGTAAATATGCGTTGTTTGATATACAGTTTCATATAATTTTCCTTTCGTTTGGTTGAACCAAACCGTTTAGGGCGTGTTTTCGCTAGGACGGGCGACGAAGCGTCGCCCCTACAAGATTGCAACAGTATAGCCAAACGCTCTGTGAGCGAAAGCGTTAAGTGAAGTTTTTTGCTGTCTTGAAAACGACGCTTTTCTTACAAAAAAGCCGAGTTTCCCCACTGTTCTCCCCGTTCCCTTACTTGTTCATAAATCTCCTCAAGCCCTCTATCGCTACCTTAGCCGCGGAGAGCTCGTCGGCATCGTCGGGATCGGTGATACCGGCATTGATACGCTCCTGATTCCATACCGAGCGAAGCACGCAGCCTGCCTTCATACCGCGTACTGCCGCGACAGTGAAAACTGTCGCGCTTTCCATTTCGGACGCAAGACAGCCGCCCTTTATCCACGCGTACCACTTTTTCATAAGCTCGTCGCCGACGGGCATACTTTCAGGCGAGTGCTGACCGTAGAACGAGTCCTTGCACTGTACCACACCAACGTGATACGGATGAACGCCGTCTGCCGCCGCATCTGCGAGTGCTTTCACTATATCAAAGTTTGCGACTGCAGGAAATTCTATCGGCAAATATTCGCGTGAAGTTCCTTCCGCGCGGATAGCCGCCTGAGCGATTACAATGTCGCCGGTCTTTACGTCCATATTCATACCGCCGCAAGTGCCGACACGAATGACGTTCTCGACACCGATCATCCCCAGTTCCTCAATACAGATAGCGGTAGACGGGCCGCCGATGCCGTGCGATATGATGAGTACACGTTCACTGCCAAGCTTTGCAGACCACGATGTGTACTCGCGATTTGACGCTATAAACTGCGGCTCATCCATGAGACGCGCGATTTTCTCGACACGTCCGGGATCGCCGCATATAATTGCACTTTTCGCGCCGTCAGCTTTTGTAAGTCCTATGTGATACATTACTTCTTCGTTCATTTGCAGATCCCCCTAGATCCCCCTTATTTCTATATTCATTATATCAAAAGCCGCCGTCCTTGTCAAGGATGGCGGCAGGTTTCATTTTATGCGATACATTTTAATACCGTTAAGGCGCGCGACTCGCTCGGAGATAGGTACAAGCTCCACAGTGTATTCACGCTTCTTGCCGTCGATAGTACCCGTAATCGTAACGGTATCGCCGCTTTGCGTGTAATCAAGCGTTACGTCGCCGAAAATAATTTTGCCCGACGGTGTAAATTCAAAAGTTTTTCCACCACTGTTCCACATACCAACAAGCGAGTACTCGGTGCTTGCTTCGCTCGCAGTAAGCGAAACATCTGCGGCGGTCGGTACAGCCGTAGTATCTGTCGGTGCAGTCGGGATTCCCGTTATTATTGCGGCGCAAAGAAAAAATATTGCGGTCGAAATAATGCGCGAGATAGCTTCGAACATTTTTGGTCCTCCTTAATAAAAAGAATTACAAAAATATTATTTTCGACACGCGTTCTTGTATGCGATGAAAAAACACCCACTCGCGTTTGCGAGTGGGTGTTATAACTAATTTTTCAAATTAGTCGTTGTTCGGAGCGTAGAGATCAGCAAATCTGGTAAGACGCTCGAACTTAGCCTTTGCACTTGCCTCAGCGTCAGCGAACAGCTTTTCAGCGCGCTCGGGGAACTGATTTGCAAGACGGTTGTAGCGGTTTTCAGACTTGATGAAGTCGATGTAGCTTGCAGTCGGCTCCTTGCAGTCGAGCGAGAAGGGATTCTTGCCCTCTGCCTTAAGAACAGTTCTGAAGCGGAACATCTGCCAGTAACCTGCGTCAACGGCTCTCTTCATCTCGAGCTGGCAGTTCTGCATAGTGCCCTTGATACCGTGCATTTCGCAGGGTGCGTAGCCGATGATGATGGAAGGACCGTTGTATGCCTCAGCCTCGGTGAGAGCCTTGAGGAGCTGGTTCATGTCAGCGCCCATTGCAACCTGTGCAACGTATACGTAGCCGTAGGACATAGCGATCTCTGCAAGGTTCTTCTTGCCGATTGCCTTACCTGC
>JAZNLM010000122.1:0-2796 GCA_045579105.1 Candidatus Flemingiibacterium sp. | reverse complement strand
TGGCAAAGAGCATTACGATGAAGTTATGAAGATGCGCGAAAAATTACATACGGCTATCCGATTAGATTTGGATGCTACATAAGAATTTTTGCTAAAGCTGCAATTTTGTACTGCCAATTTAAAAACAAAGAGCAGGTCAATCGACCTGCTCTTTTTCATCAACTTTCCGCAATCCGCCTGTATTGCATCGGGGAACACCCCACAATCTTTTTGAAGTTACGTTAAAACGGCGAAAAATCACTGTAGCCGCAAAGGGGGTGTACCGCGGAAATACTGTAGTATTTTTTAACAAACGCGCTTTTAATTTTGAAAAAAATGCCACTAAACTATTGACAAACTGCTGGCAGTATGCTATACTAATCAAGGTTAGCAAAGGCTAACTGATGATTTTACTTCTGCGGTTAGCAAATGCTAACGCGGATACAAAATAAGAATCGTGGTGAATTTGATGAACTTAAAAGAGGCTAAGGAAGGACAGGAGTACGTTATCAAGGAGATACTCACCGATGACGAGGAGCTTAACGCGTTCCTTTTCTCGCTCGGCTGCTACAGCGGTGAGACGATTACTGTAATATCGCATTTGAAGAGCGGCTGTATAGTGGCTATCAAGGATGGCAAATACTGTATCGACAAAAATCTTGCTCAGGATATCAAAATATAAATGCGGGTAGACACACTCGCTTTTTATACACATGCGGGTTAGCCGATGCTAACCCCAAATGATACATTACGAACATACACGCAATTTTTCAGGAGGATACGCAATGAGAATCGCACTTGCCGGCAATCCTAACTCCGGTAAAACGACAATGTATAACGCCTTGACGGGGCAAAACCAAAAAGTCGGCAACTGGGCAGGTGTAACTGTAGATAAAAATGAACATTCGATAAAAAGGACGTATAACTCCGACAAACAGCTTGTGGTAATCGACCTTCCCGGCGCATATTCAATGTCGCCGTTTACGTCAGAAGAGAGTATCACAAGCTCGTACGTAAAAAATGAGAAACTCGATGTTATAATCAATATTGTCGACGCTACCAACCTTTCGCGCAGCCTTTTCTTCACCACACAGCTTTTAGAGCTTGGTGTCCCTATGGTTGTCGCGCTTAATAAGAAGGATATAAACAGAAAAAGGGGAAATAAGATAGATGCTGAGGCACTTTCTGTGCGCCTTGGCTGTCCCGTCATAGAAACCGCCGCAAACTCCTCTGACGGACTTAAAGCCCTCGTTGCGGTGGCGGTGGAGCGTGCCGGGGAAGAGCAAAAAGCGCCGTATGTGCAGGCGAAAAGCGACTTCTCAAGTAAGGAGCTTGCGGAGATTGCGGACCGCAAACGTATTGAGTTTGTAAACGGTATCGTTAAAGAGGTCGAGCGCCGTAATGTTTCCGCAAGACAGAAAAGTGTTGGCGACAAAATAGATGCGCTTCTGGCAAGCAAGTGGCTTGGTATACCTGTATTCGCGCTTGTAATGTATCTTGTGTTCCAAATTTCGCAGGTTTGGGTAGGTCAGCCGATTGCAGACCTTCTCGTTGGCATTCTTGAGCTGTTTAAAGAATGGGTGAGAGAGCTTTTCGCGGGCGCAAATCCGCTTCTCTCGGCAATACTCGTTGACGGAGTTATCGGCGGTCTGATTGCCGTTATTGGATTCTTGCCGCTTGTAATGGTCATGTATTTTCTCATATCACTTCTCGAGGACTGCGGCTATATGTCGCGTGTTGCGGTGGTTCTTGACCCGATATTCAAGAGAGTCGGACTTTCTGGCAAGTCGGTTATTCCCTTTGTTATGACCGTCGGCTGTGCCGTTCCCGGCATTATGGCGAGCCGTACCATTCGAAACGAGCGTGAGCGCAGAGCAACGGCTATGCTTGCTCCGTTTATGCCGTGCGGCGCCAAGATACCTGTTATCTCACTTTTTGCGGGAATATTCTTTGAAAATGCAGGCTGGGTGAGCACGGTTATGTATCTATCGGGCATCGTGCTTATATTCCTAGGCGCCCTGCTTGTTAACCTTATTACGGGCAATAGCGCAAAGAAATCGTATTTTATTATCGAGCTTCCCGAATATAAAATCCCGTCGGCTTGGGGTGCATTCAAGTCGATGTGCAGCCGAGGCTGGGAATACATAGTTAAAGCGGCGACGATAATTCTTCTTTGTAATATGGCGGTCCAGCTTATGCAGAGCTTTACATGGTCTTTCGCTGTTGCCCAGAGCGCGGACGCTTCTATTCTTGCATATGTTGCAAGACCGATTGCATATTTGTTTATTCCTATAATTGGCGTACTCTCGTGGCAGATGGCTGCGGCGGCGATTACGGGCTTTATTGCCAAGGAAAACGTTGTCGGTACTCTTGCTGTTTGCTTTGTAGGACTTCAAAATCTCATCAGCGCTGATGAATTCACGCTTATGGAAGGTGCGGGAGCAGAGGCGGCAGGGATTATGGCAATCACAAAGGCTGCGGCACTTGCATATCTTATGTTTAACCTGTATAGTCCACCGTGCTTTGCGGCACTCGGCGCAATGAGAGCTGAGATGAAGAGCGCAAAGTGGTTCTGGGCAGGTGTCGGACTTCAGGTCGCAGTTGGTTACACAGTGGCATATTTCGTATACACTGTGGGAACGCTTTTTACCGATGCGACTTCGCTTGCGCTTACACCTGCGATTGCGGGATTTATCGCGATACTCGTTATGTCAGGTGTCATCGTTTCAATGATACTCACTACAAAGAAAAAGATTAAAGCGCAGACGGCGCTAAAAGGGTAAGGTATGGTTGATATTATAATTATAGGTATTTTAA
>JAZNLM010000121.1:0-3876 GCA_045579105.1 Candidatus Flemingiibacterium sp. | reverse complement strand
GCCGTTGCTTCGATCCTGTCAACAAGTTCGCCGAAAGTAATGTCTTTTCCGTAATAATGGATCGCGGGTTCATTATAACGGTCGCTGTTGATCTGCTTTAAGTAATTGTATGCGGTGCATTCGGGAAGGGTAGCATTCTTGGCCTCCTCCGAATAATATTTCATCCAGATCTTATCGCGGTTGATGTAATCGTTCTTTCTTTCTGCCATTTTTCATTCTCTCTTTCAATTTTTTTGGCTCATTCCGTCACTTGTTTATACAGTCTACACATAAAACATTATACCATCAAATCGGCAAATTGTCAACCTTATGGACAAATTTATTTGAATAATATGTAAATAAGAAGCTGATTTTATCGATTATTCATATTATTGGGAATATTTACCCGACTTGTGTTTGAGTTTCAGCACACTTCGGTTGTATGATGTGCCGTTTTTCTTCCTTTTAATATATATACAATATAATTACCGAGTATTTTACATTTTTGAAAAAACTCATTGACAAACGCTATTTTTTATTGTATAATATTTATATCTATGAAAAATAGAAAATTTTTGGAGGTTTTCCCAATGAAACACATTTCCCGTATCATCATTGCGATCCTTGTCGTCGCTATGATGCTTCCTATGGCTCTCGCTTGTGCCGAGACAAAGCCCGGCGATGAGACCACCCAGGGTCCCGCTGAAACTCAGGCTCCTTCCGGCAACGATCCCGTTGCTACCACCGAGCCCGAAGAAACCCTTTTCGCTCCCTCTGACATTCCCGCTGACCTCAAGTTTGAGGGCGAGACCATCAAGTTCCTCTACTGGGATGACGTTGAGAATCCCGAGTTCTTCGTTGAAGATCAGAACGGCGAGGCTGTAAACGATGCCATCTACAACCGTAACGCAAAGATCGAAGAGCAGTTCGGCGTTACCCTCGAGTTCACCGGCACTCCCGGTAACTTCAGCAATCAGAAGGCTTTCGTTAACCAGTGTATCAACAGCACTCAGTCCGGTTCCGATGCTCACGACTTCTTCTGCGGTTATTCTATGTCCGGCGCAACACTTATGTGCGAGGGCATTGCTCAGGACCTTACCGACTACTCCATCATCGAGTTTGACAAGCCCTGGTGGCCCGCTTCCCTTACCTCTAAGGCAACCATCAAGGACGGTATCTACTTTGCTTCCGGTGACATCTCTACAAACTTCCTTTATATGATGTACCTCTGCGTATTCAACAAGGATATGTATACCGACGTTTACGGTGCCGAGCCCAAGGATCTTTACGAATTTGTTGACAACAAGGAATGGTGCCTTGATAAGTTCATCGAGCTTTCCACCGGTGTTTACGTTGACCAGGACGCTGACACCGTTGCAAGTGCAGGCGACCGCTTTGGTTTCGTAACCAACAACATCCACTTTGACTCCTTCTACACCTCCGCAAACCTTTTCACCGTTGTTCCCAGCGAAGACGGCAACAGCGTTAAGCTTAGCGACGATCTCTTCTCCGAGAAGACCCAGAACCTTCTGACCAAGATGTGCGAATTCCTGCACACCACCGGCGACTGCTTCTTCTCCGACTCCCAGAACATCTTTGCTAACGGTAACGCTCTCTTCACCATCGACCGCGCACAGATCACCACCAAGAAGCTCGGCAGCACCGCATTCTCTTACGGTATCCTTCCCGTTCCGAAGTATGACAAGGAGCAGGAAGACTACTACACCTGCATGGCATTCCCCTTCACTATCTACGTACTTTCCACCGCTTCCACTCACTCCGAGGCAGCTGCAGCTACCCTCGAACTGATGGCTTACCAGAGCTACCTCAACATCACTCCCGCACTCTTTGAGGAAGCTATGAAGCTGAGATACGCTGACCAGAGCTCCGACTCCTTCATGTTCGACCTTATCCGCGAGACCGTTGTCATCGACCTTGGCAGACTTCTTACCAATCGTCTTGATAACCTCTCCTACAGCCTCTTCCGTACTGCTATGAACAACAACCAGGCAGGCTCTTGGTCCTCGATGAAGAACGCAAACACCAAGCTCTTCAACAGAAAGATCTCCGACATCAACAAGGCACTCGAGAAGCTCAGTTAATAAGATTTACATACAAAAGCAGGTCTTCGGACCTGCTTTTTACTTTATTTTTCAAAAAGTGATTGACAAATTAATCATTATCATTTATAATGATTATACAATAAAAACACGGAGGTTCGCTATGAAACGTATAATCGCGGTAATCCTTACTCTCTCATTACTCATCCCCGCTGCCGTTTCCTGCGCGGAAACGCAAAATACCGAAGAAACCACAGCACCAGCCGTGACCGAAACACCCGAAGTATTAGAGGGTGCTGATACCACCAAGGCAGAAGAATTGGGATTTTACGATAACCCGGTCCCCGCACCCACCAGATTTGACGGAGAAGTGATCAAGTTCCTTTACTGGAGCGATGTTGAGAACCCCGAATTTTTCGTCGAAGAACAGAACGGCGAGGCAGTAAACGACGCCATCTATAACCGCAACGCCAAGATTGAGGAGCAGCTCGGCGTTACCCTCGAGTTCACAGGCACACCCGGTAACAATAAGAATCAAAAGGATTTCATCAACAAATGCATAAACAGCACGCAGTCGGGTGCCGATGCGCACGACTTCTTCTGCGGCTATTCAATGACAGGCGCGCCCCTTATGTGCGAGGGCATTGCGCAGGATCTCACTCAGTACGAGGTCATCGACTTTGATAAACCCTGGTGGCCCGCATCGCTCATTTCCAAGGCAAGGATCAAGGATGGCATCTACTTTGCCTCGGGCGATATCTCGACGAACTTCCTTTATATGATGTATTGCTGTACCTTCAACAAGGATCTCTTCACGAGCATTCACGTTCAGGACTGCAAGGTACTTTACGATCTCGTCGACAACCAGCAATGGACGCTTGACAAGCTGATCGAGTATTCCACGGGAGTTTATCTCGACAGTGACGGTGACACAGTACTCGGCACGGGTGACAGAGTGGGCTTCTTCCTGTGCGGTGAGGTTCATTACGATGCTTTCTATACCGGATGCGATCTTTATACCGTTGTTCCCGCAGAGGACGGTTCGGTTCAGCTTTCGGATGACCTTTTCTCCGAAAAGACACAGAACGTGCTCGACAAGCTCTGTGCGTTTATGCACAACTCGGGCGACGCTTATCTCTCGACCACTAATATTTTCACTACCAACCAAGCAATTTTCACCATTGACCGCGCTCAGATCACAACCAAGAAGCTGACAGGTGCCGCCTTCACTTACGGTATGCTTCCCGTTCCCAAGTACAACGCAGAGCAGGAAGATTACTACACCTGCATGGCGTTCCCATTCACCACTTACGTACTCTCGACCGCATCCACCCACTCCGAGGCTGCAGCTGCAACTCTTGAGCTGATGGCATATCACAGCTACTTATCAATCACTCCCGCACTGTTTGAAGAAGCTATGAAGATCAGATACGCAGACGCGAGCGAGGATTCGCGCATGTTTGACATCATTCGCGAGTCGGTAGTCATCGACCTTGGCAGACTTCTTACCACCAAGCTTGAGAATCTCTCATACAGCCTCTTCCGCAATGCGCTGGCAAAAAATCAGGCAGGCTCGTGGTCTTCGATGAAGAATGCAAACTCCAAGATCTTCAACAGAAAGATCGGAGATATAAACAAAGAC
Organism: Candidatus Flemingiibacterium sp.; assembly: GCA_045579105.1. Taxonomy (GTDB): domain Bacteria; phylum Bacillota; class Clostridia; order Oscillospirales; family CAG-272; genus Flemingiibacterium. The sequence continues at coordinate 195 of JAZNLM010000121.1, read as the reverse complement.
CTTGAAAAGCTTGGATAAATTCCATATAAAAAGCAGCCTTCGGGCTGCTTTTTGCTTTATTTTTCAAAAAGTGATTGACAAATGCTTCATTTTAGTTTATAATAATTAGGTATATCAAAATCTAATTTTCGCAAAGGATACAGAAAAAATGACACTTTATGAAGAACTTATCGCGCGCGGTCTTGTGGCTCAGGT
>JAZNLM010000120.1:0-5038 GCA_045579105.1 Candidatus Flemingiibacterium sp. | reverse complement strand
ACGGTACTGAATCAAATGGTGGAAAAATTCGTGGGAAATGGGGAGAAAAAGGTTCTCCAGAAGGACATGCTGTTTGCTACACTGGAAACTTCCGTGCGAAGTATCGAAACCGGAGATAATAAGCCATTTTTTCTGGTGGATACGGTCGGGTTTATTCACAAATTACCTCACGGGCTGGTAAAGGCATTTCATTCTACCCTGGAAGAAGTGCAGTATGCGGATCTGTTGGTGCAGGTGATCGATTTTTCTGATGAACAGTATCGGCAGCATATGGAAGTGACAAGGGAGACATTAAATGAGCTGGGAGCGGGAGATATCCCCATGCTCTACGTGTATAATAAAGCAGATAAGTGCCAGATGTCCATGCTTCCCAAGGTAACAGATCATCAGATTTATATGTCAGCAGTGGAAGGTGTGGGCATACCGGAGCTGGCGGAGTTGATCAAGTCCAAAGTCTATGCAGATAATGTGGATTGTTCCTTGATGATTCCTTACCATAAGGGAGCGGTGGCATCGTATTTCATGGAAAGTGCCACAGTGCTGGAACAAAGTTATGAGGCGGAAGGAATTTATCTGAGGGTAAATTGCCATAAGCAGGACGCGGAGAAATTTAAGGAATATTTGAAAAGAGTGAATTAAACTTAAGAAGGTTTGTCTACTTTACGTCAAATATGTGGTATAATTTTACTAACGGAAGGAGATGGAACTATGCAAAAAGATAACATAATCGGTCTAAAAATCGCATATTACAGAAAACTTAACGGATTTACACAAGAAGAATTAGCTGAAAAAGTTGGTGTCTCCTGCCAAGCGGTATCAAAGTGGGAGCAGCAGATCAGTTGTCCCGACATAATGCTATTGCCCGAGCTTGCCAAGATATTTGGGGTCACGATTGACGAACTGTTTGAAAATACAAGCGACAAGGAGATCGTTTACAGTTTTGTCGGCAATGTGCCGTGGAACGACGACGGGAAACTTCGTATAGCTATTTATAGCGATCGGAAGCTTATGGATCAAAGTGAATATATCTGCTCCGAAGGAATCAATCTTATCAACCTTCAGTTTCACGGGGAGAAGTATAACGGCAACGGAGTCTGCAAGATGAATTGTGTCAAAGCTGATAAAGAATAACATATCAGTGCATCATTTTAAGAGGAAATCAATGAAAAAAGAAAAAGAACAAAAGCAAAAGAAGAAAAAGATAGATTGGAAGCGAACATTTAAGAACAACGGCTATATGCTTGGTCTGATCATCAAAGCTTGTCCCGGAGTGTTAATATTGGCTTTGATATCCACGGTGCTTGGTTCGGTACATTCGTTTTTGCTTAATACATATCTATATCAATATGCCCTTAACGCATTGCAGGAGGGGAAAGAATTAAAAATTATTCTGATTACTCTCGGATGTATGTTCGGATATTCTGTTTTGTATATGCTTTTTGAAAGTATATCAAGCTGTTATTTTGAACTAAAGTATCCGAAGGTAGAAGCTTATATTCAAAATATGCTTCAAAAGAAAGCCGTTGAAGTGGATCTTGCTTGCTTTGAAAGCTCGTCGTTTTACGATACTTACGTGAAAGCTACGGGCGAAGCAACAAACAGAGCCTATACGGTTATGAATAACATTCTCGACGTTATTTGGATCACCATCAACGTTGTTGCGGTAGGTACTCTGATTATTACGATTGATCCTGTATTCTTGATGCTCGCGCTTTTACCGCTTATTTGTACGCTTCTCATTGGTAAAAGACGAAACAGACTCAGATACGACTACAATATGCGGAACGCAGAGGTTGCGAGACAACGTGACTATGTGCGTAGAACATTCTATCTGAACGACTTTTCTAAAGAAATGCGTCTTACGGAAATGTGGAAGGTAATGTATAAGCGTATGCACTCAAGTATTTCCGAAATGAAGGAGATCGTAAACAAATACGGATATAAGATGATGTTTTTCCGCTATTTGTTTGACTTCATTTTCGATGTTGTCGTTCATTCGGGTACAATCGTTCTTGCAGCATTCAAGACGCTTGTATCAAAGAATATGCTGCTGGGAGATTGTTTTGTTGTTATTAACTCGATATCCAACATTGCGGGTAATGTAAACTATATGGGTGACGTTTTCTTTAAACTTGATGAGAACTCACTTTATGTTGATAACCTTCGTGACTTCTTGGAGTACGAGGTACACATTGCGGAGGATGAAAATGCCCCGTTAGTTTCTTCCTTTGAAAAGCTTGAGCTTAAGAATATGACCTTTGTATATGAAAGTCAAGAGAAACCTGCACTTGCTAATGTCAATTTAACAGTAAATGTTGGCGAAAAGATCGCTATTGTCGGTCACAACGGCGCGGGAAAGACAACCCTTATAAAGCTGCTGCAAAGGTTGTACGATCCGAGTGAGGGCGAAATACTTCTGAATGGTGAAAACATAAAGAACTACCGTCTTTCCTCCTATCGAAATCTGTTTGGAACAGTATTCCAAGACTATCGTCTTTTTGCTACCACGGTTGCCGAGAATGTAATGCTTCGCGGAGAGATTACCGACGAAGATAGAGCAATAGTAAAGGACGCACTTGAAAGATCGGGTATATATAGCAAAATAGAATCACTTTCAAATGGCATCGATTCTAACGTAACAAGAGAATTTGATAATGAAGGTGCGATGTTCTCGGGCGGTGAAGCACAGAAGATCTCTATCGCAAGAATATTTGCAGGTAAGCAAGAGATCGTTATTATGGATGAGCCTACTTCTGCGCTTGACCCGATTGCCGAGCAAGAAATGTACAGCAATATGTTCGAAGCCTGCGAAGGCAAAACCGTTATTTTCATATCGCACCGACTTTCAAGCGCAACAATGGCAGACCGTGTGTATATGTTTGAAAACGGTGAAATCATTGAGCAAGGAACGCATAGTGAGCTTCTTGCTATGAATGCCAAATATGCAGATATGTGGCATAAGCAGGCGGATACCTACGCAGATGCAGAGGAGGTGACAGTATGAGCAAGGATAAAGAGAAAAAGCATAATCCAATAAGAGTTTCAAAGAACCTATGGTTTATGCTCAAATATTCCTTCAAATACGCTCCTTCCTATACTCTCGTCACACTTGGTGAAGCCTTTGGACGAGGTGCTTGGCACATCATCGGTGTGTTGTTCACCAAGTATGTGTTTGATGCCATTGAAGCCGGAACAGAATTTAAGACCGTACTCTTTTGGATTCTGCTCGTTGCAGGCTACAATGCAGCGTTTGAGTTGTTCAACAAGTGGAGACTTGAGGTTTACGTTCCAAAGGTCAAGCTGATACTTCACGAAGGTATACAAAATGAGCTTTACAAAAAGGCGCGAGAACTTGACCAAAGTTGTTACGACGATCCCGAGTTCTACAATGATTTTATTTGGGCAATACGCGAGTCAGACAACCGTACTGTTCAAATTATGGAGAACTTCAGTATCTTCATCAACCGTATTGTATCAAGTGCGGTTATCCTTGGATTGCTTGCATCGATGGACCTCATCGTTGCGGTTGTGCTTCTTGTCTCTGTAAGTCTCGGATTTGTTATCAAGAACAAGCTCAATAAAATACGTTACGACAAGAACGTGGAAATGAACCCGATAAACCGCAAACTCAGTTATATCGGACGAGTATTTTACCTTCAAGATTATGCAAAGGAACTGCGCCAAGGCGGTATTGCAGAACATTTGGGAAACGATTATAAGACAACAACCGATACAAAAATCACCTGCATTAAAAAGTACATGGGTAAGATCTTCGGATTGTCTTTGATCTCAACTATGCTTACTAATGTGCTTCCGTCGGCGGGTGTTACGAGCTATCTGATCGTGCGTTATATCGTTGATTCCACGCTCTCGCTCGGCAGCTTTTCCGCAAGTATCAATGCAAGCTTCAAGCTCTATTGGACGATTGACGATATTGGAAACTATCTCAATCAATTCAACGAACATAGCCTTTACATCGAAAAGGTAAAGAAATTTATCGAATATGAGCCGCAGATCAAGGGCGAAGAAGAAGAGGTTCCGGCATTTGAGTCGCTGACGATAAAGAATCTTGATTTTGTATATCCATTTACAAAGGATGAGAAAAAGACACTCAAATGTCTCGATCTTGAAATCAAGAAGGGCGAAAAGGTCGCATTTGTCGGATATAACGGTGCGGGTAAAACTACGCTTATCAAACTTCTTATGAGATTGTATGATACCACAAATGGCGAGATTCTTTATAATGGACGTAATATCAACGAATTCGTACCCGATAAATACCGTGAGCATATTGGAGCGGTGTTCCAAGATTATAAGGTGTTTGCGGCAACGATTGCAGAGAACGTAATGGGCGGTGAATATACCGATGCCGATGAAGAAGCGGTTATGTCTGCACTCCGTGTAGCATCTTTTGATGAGAAGCTCAAGCATTTACCAAACGGAATTCACTCGCAGCTTACGACGGAGTTCAGTAAGGAGGGTGTAGGTCTTTCGGGCGGTGAGTCGCAGAAGATAGCAATCGCAAGAGTGTTTGCAAGACCCTTTGAGCTTATCATTATGGATGAGCCTTCAAGTGCACTCGACCCTATTGCTGAGTATGAGCTTAACCAATCCATACTCAAAAATGCCGAAGGTAGAACGGTTATCTTCATATCCCATAGACTTTCCACCACGCGAATGGCGGATAAGATTTATATGTTCGACGATGGAGAGATAGTCGAAAGCGGCTCTCACGATGAGCTGATGCTTCAGAACGGTAAATATGCGGAAATGTATCGCGTACAAGCGAAGAAGTACAGAACGGCATCATAAAAAACAAACAAACTAATAATATAAAGATTATTTGTTGTCATGTCTGAAAATGATGGTATAATATTCACATGGAACGAGCCGAATATATGAGAAGGAATGATAACACCATGAAAAACAACTACGAACAAGATTTGATCCACCAATTACGTTTGAAAGGAAAATTAGAGCTGACAGAGGTTGTAGAACATCTGCAGATATCCGAATCCACTGCCCGCCGACTTTTCAC
>JAZNLM010000119.1:0-18270 GCA_045579105.1 Candidatus Flemingiibacterium sp. | reverse complement strand
GATTTTAAGGGCTTAACATAGGGCTTATCTTTTCGGTTCGAGAGATTAACTTTTCAGGGTGGTGTAACTACCTTACCACAAAAATCAAACTCAATCTATGCGATTATGATTGCGGATGTATCACTCCGAATTCAAATACATATCTCCGTATTCCATTCTTGCAATTTCATCTTTCGTATAACGCAATGAATTATATAGAGCAGTTATGATATAGGGAATAGGACTTCTGACTTGAATTTCAACTCTGCCGTCAATCAATTTTCTCGGCATGTTATTATCGACATAGACGATATGCTCGTAACTGATATTTTCTAATCGCTTACGAACAATTTCGCGAGGAATGATTTCACCGCCAACTGAAATTGACTCTGAATTAAACATAATTTCAAGTGCTGATTCATAATTCTTTTTTGATAACCCTTCGAGTTCATATGTTTCCGCTTGGTCCATCACATCCTCTATTGATGATAGATGGTTATTAATAAAATAATTATTATTTATATTTGAGTATTTATTGCAACCGTCTGACACACAACCTTGTTCTTCTTGTACACTAGCGGGTAGGTCGTCTTGCACACAAGAGGTAGTATCTTCTGCGACCTCATCAACCTTAACGGTAGTTTTCTCACACACCACATAGAGATTAGAACTTGCGCTGCCATCAGCCTTCTTTCTTTTCTCTTTCTTGATGAGTCCAAGGTCAATAAGTTTCTTTATTGAATCCTTAGCTTTCGTTTCGCTTATGCCAATTCTATCTGCAATCGTTTTATATGACGGATAACAAGTACCCTTATCATCTGACAGCATTAAGAGGTAGCACATCACTCGAAACTCGTATGTATCAATTTCTTTATTAGTGATATGTTTGTTCAGTATAATAGTAAAGTTTTCAGTATAAATTTTCATAAAAAATACACCTCCGATGAAGAATTTTATTTCTTCACCAAGGTGTATCAAGCATTAGGATCTGGTGGGAATCCGTGCAGGTTCAAGTCCTGTCACCCGCACCAAAAGGCAGTGAGTTTTCTCACTGCCTTTTTCTCTTTAATACAATTGCCGTTCTTGTCGGGAGATAGCATAAAAATCCCATCCCGCGCTGATTTTTTTGCGCTTTGTATATATTACTCATATCCACGCGCCCGAATCCGCCGTAGATACACTCATCCGTACTCAATATCGCTCGGTATTGACCGCTATCCGTAGGAACAAAATAGCCCTCGTGTGACTTTGAGGGGTGGAAATTTAACGCGAATACCAAATCCCCCTTTGAGTAAATTATCACCTTGCTTTCGTCATCTATCCACCTACCGACAGTAATTTCTTCGAGTAAATTTTCGCGTTTTATAAGCTCTATCATCGCTTTGTCAAATTTGTAAAGCTCGGAGTATCGAAGGGAATCATTATCAACAAGGCTCCACTGTCTGCGACAGTAGTGATAGCTGAAATTGTTTCCTTCCCGTGGGAAATCTATCCACTCGGGATGACCGAATTCGTTACCCATAAAATTAAGATATCCCTCACCCGCGAGAGTTGCCGTAATAAGCCGTATCATCTTGTGAAGCGCAACACCACGATCAATAACGATACTCTGCATACTCTTACACATATCCGTATACATACTCGCATCACAAATCGGAACATTATCGTCTTATCACCTACAAGCGCCTGATCGTGAGACTCGGCATAACCGATATTATTCTCCAAGGGACGGTGTTGCGTTAGCTCATACCACACCGCCCACATATCCCAATCTTCGTCCCGTTTTTCTTTTAGTGTTTTTATCCAGAAATCGGGCACCCCCATTGAAAGCCTGAAATCAAATCCTATCCCCCCCCAGTCTGTCGGAAGGCACATTCCCGGCATACCCGACATATCCTCCGCAACGGTCACAGCGTACGGATTTACCTCGTGAACAAGCTCATTGGCAAGCTGTAAATACACAACTGCATCTTTGTCGGTGTTTTCACTGAAATATTTGCCGTAATCCGTGAACGCTCTGCCAAGTCCGTGGTCATTATATAGCATTGACGTCACGCCGTCAAAACGAAATCCATCGAAGTGGAACACAGTAAGCCAATATTTTAGATTTGAGAGAAGAAAATGAAGTACTTCATTTTTGCCGTAATCGAAAAGCCTTGTGTCCCACGCCGGGTGATTTCCCCTTTCTCCATCATGAAAAAACTGATAGGGCGTGCCGTCAAACTCACTTATTCCCTCGGCGACGTTTTTAACAGCATGCGAGTGAACAACATCGAGAAGTACCGCGATACCCATTTCGTGTGCTTTGTTTATGAGCGCTTTCAGATCATCACTCTTCCCAAATCTAGACGAAGGGGCAAAAAAATTCGACACCTGATAACCGAATGAGCCGTAATACGGATGCTCCATTATCGCCATAAGCTGAAGCGTATTGTAACCTGTTGACTTTATTCGCGGCAAAATATTTTCGGCAAACTCCGTATATGTGCCAACAGTTCCCTTTTCCTGTGCCATACCGATATGTGCTTCGTAAATAATAGGCGTTTTTTCGGGAGTAAATCCACTGTCTGTCCACGGATATTCACCTAAGGTATCCTCAAGTTCTGCGCACCAAAGAAGCGTTTTTTTGTCCTGGACCACACGTGTGGCGTAAACGGGAACACGCCGTAGCACCTCGCCTTGGTGCACTACAATCGTCTGCACCTTTTGCCCGTACTTGGGAGCATTATCTCCCTTGAGATTCACCTCAAATACACCGTTTACTTTTTTTTCCATCGGGCAGGCGTATATATCCCAAGTGCAAAAATCTCCCGTTAGATAAAGATTGTCCGCCGCAGGTGCCCATTCTCTGTAAACAATTCCGTCAGCTGTTTTGTGAAATCCAAAATAAAGGTGTGCGTTTGCGAAATCGGAAAGCGTGGCGCTCTCTCCGAGTAATTCACACTTTGTCTTTTCAAAAAGACGTACCCTTTCTTCTATGTCGGACTCATAAGGTTCAAGGTACGGATCAATTTCAAGTATTTTTCTCTTAGTCTTCATATGCTGCTGAAAAGCTCTCCATTATAAAACCATAACGTTCCAATATCGCTTCACTGCCGCATATATTCGCCCTGCGGCTGAATAAAATATCTCCGCATATCGTAATGCCAACATCGTCTCCAACGTTAACATGCGCCCGATATACACCACCGCGGTATCTTCGCTCAATTTCCACCCGTCCCCCACCATTACTTTTAACAAAAACGTCGCCGAATTTTAATACGTCACTTACACTTCTCATTTTGGAAACACGCACGAAAAAGTCGCGTATGGCATTGTTTGCCACGTCATCCCACCTAAAATACCCTCTGCAAAACGGATCGCCTATCCCTTCCATACCAATCTCATCTCCATAATATATACACGGCATGCCAGGTATAACAAATTGCAAAAATACCGCTGTAAGAAGACGCTGTAGCGCCTCATCTCGCACATATTCAGGCATACTGTACCCTGCACACACGCTCTTTTCGCATGGAAGTATTTCAGGTGACAGCTGCGAGAAAATGCGGCTTGTGTCGTGAGTGGAAAGACTATTCATAAGTGTGAGCATTACATCTCGCGGATAATTTTCGGCTATAGTCATAACTATCTGCTCAAAATACGCTCCATCATCATTTTGGCAAACGAAATCAACAATGGCGTTTTTCAGCGGATAGTTCATCACGCTGTCAAGTTCACCGCCCGTAAAATATCGCCGTCTTACACCATAACTTATCTTGTTAGACGCATCTTCCCATACTTCGCCGATAAGAAGCGCGTCAGGCTTTAACTCCTTCATACGCGTTCGAAAATCTGCGATGAATTTGTCTGGAAGCTCATCTGCCACATCAAGGCGAAAGCCATCCGCACCTGCGTTTATCCAGTGTGCCAGGACACTATCTTCTGCGTGTATAATAAAATTCTTAAAGCCTGCATCGTTTTCGTTTGTACACGGAAGTGTTTCTATTCCCCACCACGAGGTATATACATCGGGATACTTTTCAAAACTGTACCACGAACGATACGGTGAATCAGGACAATGATACGCACCGCCTCCGAATATACCATGTTTATCAAAATATTTACTGTTGCTCCCCGTGTGCGAGAAAACGCCGTCAAGTATAATTCGTATACCGAGTTCGTGGGACTTTTCGCAAAGCTCACGAAAATCGGCTTCTGTGCCCAGCAATTCGTCGATTTTCATATAGTCAGCCGTATCGTAGCGATGATTTGACCATGCTTTGAAAATGGGGTTAAGATATATAACCCCAACTCCAAGCTCTTTTAGATAATCTAACTTATCGGTTATTCCCTTCAGATTTCCGCCGAAGAAATCGCAGTTTTCTACATCCCCGTGTTGGTTTGGAAGATATAATGGCACATCATTTTTGTTCTCGTGTATCGTAAACGGACGCAGTTTCCCACTTGTATCACACTGTCCCACAGTATTAAAACGGTCGGGGAAAATCTGATACATGATCGCACCGAAATATTCTTCGGGCACGTTAAAATCTGTAGGAACACACGAAAGTTGCCACATATCACCGGATTCCATATTCGTATCGTCGTAACCGAAACGGTACAGCGAGAATTCCTCATTTACAGTGGTTATGCGAAAATAGTAAAAGTACAGATCCGCACATTCAAGTGAAAAAACACATGAATAGATTTCGTAAGCTCCCGTTTCGCCATCCATATACATATCAAACGCCGTGTATGCCACCTTATTTTCTTGTAAAAGCAACAGCTTTACAGCATTAGTTTGGCATGATTTGGGGATATAAATAGAAATCCTACAGCGTTCCCCCTCGGTAAGTGTACCGAAGGGCTGTTTAAATCTTTTATCCTTGCTGTTATAAAGAATTCTCATTATCTACATTTTCCAAATATTATTTGCGTATTCCATAACAGAACGATCCGCGGAGAATATACCAGATTTTGCGATATTAACAAGGGACATCTCCATAAATTTATTTTTATTGAGATACGTCTGTCCGACCTCTCTCTGCGCTCTTGCATAGTCTGCGAAATCAGCTATAGCCATATATCTGTCAGCAACACCGTAGCGATTTGTCACAAGCGACTCTACTATAGCATCAAATCGAGAACCGAGTACGCCCGAGGTGAGCATGCCGATAACCTCAGAAAGCGCCGGATCCTTGGCGAGGAATGCATTAGGATCGTAGCCTTTTGCCCAAAGCTCGTTTACCTCTTCGACGTTCATACCAAACAGGAACATGTTCTCACTGCCAACCTGTTCAAATATCTCCACGTTGGCTCCGTCCATTGTGCCAAGAGTGACAGCGCCGTTTATCATAAGCTTCATATTGCCCGTACCCGAAGCTTCCTTGCCGGCAATAGATATCTGCTCGGATATTTCTGCCGCTGGAACGATAAGCTCAGCGAGCGATACTCTGTAATCCTCGATAAACACTACCTTGAGCTTATCATGCGTTACAGGATCGGAATTGAGTAGATTTGATACAGCTGATATGAGTCTGATTATCTGCTTTGCCATATCGTAACCTGCAGACGCCTTTGCCGCAAAAATAAACGTACGCGGGGTAAATTGCTCATTGGGATGTGCTTTTATATGGTTATACATATAAAGTATTTGGAGTACATTAAGAAGCTGACGCTTATATTCGTGAAGACGTTTTATCTGCACGTCAAAGATCGATTCGGGATCCACGTTTACACCGTTTTTCTCTGCAATATATGAGGCGAGACGACGTTTATTATTAAGCTTTATGCGTGCAAGTGTATCGAGAACCTCTTTGTCATTTCTGTGACTGAGAAGCTTCTCCAGATTTGTGGCATCTTTTAGAAAGTCCGCGCCAATAAGTTCTTTAAGATAAGATGAAAGCTCTGGGTTCGCCTGACACAACCAACGGCGATATGCTATACCATTTGTGACATTACAGAAACGTTCAGGAGTCATACGGTAATAGTCACTGAAAATACTGTCCTTTAGTATTTCAGTGTGAAGTTTTGATACACCGTTTACCATATGACAGCAAGAAAGGCAAAGATTTGCCATACGAACCTCTCCGTCACCGATAACTGCCATATACTCTATCTTACTATAATCGCCGGGATAGAACGCGCTAAGCTCCTCCCTGAATCGGCGGTCAATTTCCTTAACTATCGAATAAACTCTGGGAAGCTGCTCCTCGAATAACCACGTGCTCCAATGCTCAAGCGCCTCGCTCATAACCGTATGGTTTGTATATGACAGAGTTTTCTGGGCTATCGACCAAGCATCGTCCCAACTATATCCGTATTCATCCATCAAAAGGCGCATAAGTTCCGGCACACAAAGTGCAGGGTGCGTGTCGTTGATGTGAATAGCAACAAAATCTGCAAGATTATCAAGTGTTTGGTGAGCTCTCAAGTGCTCGTTCAAAATACTCTGAAGTGAAGCACACACAAGCAGATATTGCTGTTTGAGGCGCAGTCTTTTCCCCTCGATGTGATTATCCGCGGGGTAAAGCACCTTTGATATAACCTCTGCCATAGTATTTTTTTCAAGCGACCGTACATACTCTCCTCGTGAAAACGCACTCATATCGAAGCTCGGCAATTTCGCGCTCCAAAGAACAAGTTTGTTTACCGCTTTGCAATCATATCCCGAAATATACATATCGTATGGCACAGCAATAACGCTCTGATAATCTGTTTGTACCACGCGGAACCGGCCGTTATCATACCATTCGCTGACTTTTCCGCCAAACTTGACCTCGTAGCTCTCATCATTTCTCGGCTGAAGCCACACCTCACCGCGCTCAAGCCAGTTATCCGGGAACTCCATCTGCCAGCCGTCAACTATCTTTTGCTTGAATATTCCAAATTCATAGCGAATGGAGAATCCTGTGGCTGGAAGATTCATTCCTGTAAGACTGTCGAGATAGCAGGATGCAAGGCGACCAAGACCGCCGTTCCCGAGTCCTGCATCCGGATCAAGTGTATATAGCTTTTCTATATCAAAGCCTTGTGTTTTGAGAATTTCTCTAAAATCCTCTTCAAGACCTAAATTGTAAAGATTATTACGAAGAGAGGTGCCGACCAGGAACTCCATTGACATATAGTAAACTTTTTTTCTATCCTTCGGTCTATACGAATCTTTGTACTCTTTTCGCTTCTTAGCAAGCTTTTCACGAAGCAGAGTACAGAGGACCTTGTACGCCTGCTTTTCGGTAGTTTCCGATAAATTGCAGGAAAAAAGTCTTGTTGAGGTTTCGTTAAGCTTGGCCAATAATTCTTCTAGTCTGTTTTGCATTGTACTAAATCTCCTTTGGGGCGATTTTAAACGTTGTATTTTATTTTTTCATAAAGTTCCATATACTCGTTTGCGGAATTTTTCCAAGTAAAATCTTGACACATACCATTGTGTACTATCTTATTCCACAAATCCTTGTCGCTCATATATAGAGAAAGAGCGCGGTGTATTGCATCCAGCATATCCTCTTTGGTAAAACTTTGGAAAGTAAATCCAAGCCCTTCCCCAGTTTCGGGATTGAACGGAATAACGGTGTCCTTGAGTCCCCCCGTTTCATGAACTGTTGGAACACTTCCGTAACGCATGGCAAGCAACTGTGAAAGCCCACAAGGCTCGCTCTTTGATGGCATAAGGTAAATATCGCTCGCCGCATAGATTTTGGACGCAAGCTGTTTGTCAAAGCAAAGATTCAGTGATATCTTGTCAGGGTAACGTTCCGCAGCCTCACGAAGTTTTTCCTCGTAGCAGCTATCTCCTGTACCAATAATAACAAACTGAACGTCAGCGCTCATTATCTCATCTATAGCAGCACAAATTATGTCAAGTCCCTTGTGTGCAACAAGCCTTGAAACGAGGCCTATCATGGGAGTGCCTGACTTTTCGGGAAGTCCGAGCTGTCTTTGAAGAGCTGCTTTGCAACCGGCCTTTCCCTCTGTGAAACTGTCCGACGTATAATTTTGTGGTAAACCGCTATCGTTCGCAGGATCATTCCCTATTGTATCAATTCCATTCACAATTCCCGCAAGTTTAAATGCGTGTTCCTTTATAATATCAGAAAGTCCATGTGCAAAATACGGGTAGCATATTTCGTCTGCATAAGTGCGTGAAACCGTAGTAAGAGCATCACATGTCAGAACTGCACCCTTCACGAAATTTATTGAGCCGTTGTAGGTAAACGTTCCTTCGTAATTCGAACCAAGTCCCAGTACATCGCCAAGGAAGTACGGATGTGCCCACCCCTGATATTCAATGTTATGAATAGTAAACACCGTCTTGGCATCCCCGAGCATATCGCCATAAAAAGCGTGCAGCAAGGTGGGAATAAGCGCCGTCTGCCAATCATTGCAGTGGATTATATCTGGCGTTTGCTTTATATGGACCAGTGACTCAAGAATTGCCTTTGAGAAAAATGCAAATCGCTCTCCATCATCATACTCACCGTATACTTTTTCCCTACCAAAATAATATTCATTATCAATAAAGTATATCTGTAGTTTTCGCCTTTTGCTTTTAAGGCGCATAAGTCCTACATAAGCTTTTCTCCACGAAAGCGTCATTTCAAATTCCGCAACCTTCTCTACCTCTATTGAAACATCTGTCTTAATACTTTTATAGTACGGCACAAATAGTAGTATCTCATTGCCCTTATATTCGGCAAGTGCAGCGGGAAGTGCTCCTGCAACGTCACCAAGCCCACCGGTTTTTATAAATGGCGCGGCTTCGCTTGCCGCAAATACTATTTTCATACGCTTTCTCCTTTTTTGTATTCTTCTATGCGTTTGGCATATAATATTCTATCTACTGCATACATACTTTATGAGAAAACGCTCAAATTTATTTCTGAACGTGTGCTTAATTTACACCAAAACAGCACGTAATATTCGAAAGGAAACACTTTATGAAGCGAAAAAGCGGTATTCTTATGCCGATATTTTCTCTCCCGGGCAGATACGGCTGCGGTACGCTCGGGCAGAGTGCATACGACTTTATAGATATACTAAAAAGCGGCGGATTCTCATATTGGCAGATCCTGCCGCTCGGCATTACTGATAAATATAATTCTCCGTACGCAAACATCTCGTCCTTTGGTGGGAATCCTTATTTTATTGATCCAAAAATTCTTTATGAACAGGGACTTATAACAAAGGACGAGCTTTCTTGTGAAGTAGTTGAGTGTGAGCATCTTTGCAGATTTGATGTACTCTCTCAAGATCGATACAAGATTTTAAAAAATGCCGCATCGCGTATTCGTGACACCGAGGCAATTGAAACTTTTATGCTTGCAAATCCGCATATTTCCGGCACGTGTAAATTCCTGGCCCTGCGAGATGCAAGCGGCGGCAAACGCTGGCAAGATTGGACTGTTAAAAATCCGAACAAAAACGACCTATTCGCATGGCAATTCATACAGTATGAGTTTCACCGTCAGTGGGACCGACTGCACACATATGCAAAGGAAAACGGTGTAGAAATAATCGGCGATATTCCATTTTACGTTTCGTATGACAGCTACGACGTATATTCATCACCAGAGCAGTTTATGCTTGATACTAACTACACCCCCACAAGCGTCGCAGGCGTTCCGCCGGACTATTTTTCTCCTGACGGACAGCTTTGGGGCAATCCACTTTATAATTGGGAGAGAATGCGAAGTGACGGCTTTGCCCATTGGAAGGCTCGTCTTGAATATGCGCTGTCACTTTTTGACGGTGTTCGCATTGACCATTTCCGAGCGATAAGTGCGTTTTGGAGTATACCGTATGGGGCCAAGTCCGCCGCTGACGGTCACTTCAAAAAAGGTCCTGGAGCTGAGCTTATAGATGTGTTTACAAAAACGGCAAACGGCAAGCTCATACTAGCCGAAAACCTCGGGCTTATCGACGACGATACAGAAAGGTTGCTTCTTTACAGCGGATATCCTGGTATGGCGGTGTTTCAGTTCGGCTTCGACGGCTCACCTAGCTCTCCTCATCTACCCCACAACTACAAAAGCAATCTGTTTGCCTACACGGGCACACACGACAACAACACCCTTCTCGGTTTTTTATGGGAGCTTGACGAAACTACTCGAAACAATATCCGCGACTACCTCGGATATCCCAATGACCTTCACTCTGCCATAATGCGCGCGCTTTTGATGAGCGCTGCAGATACAGTAATATTCCCAATTCAGGATATTCTAAAATACGGCGCGGACACACGCATAAACATCCCCGGCAGAGCCGACGGGAATTGGCAATACCGCGTAACAAAGGAACAGCTTGATTCCGTCGATTGGAGCGCCCTTGCGCATCTAAACCGAATATATTTAAGATAATATTAAAAAGCCGCGGAATATACCCCGCGGCTTGCTCTTATACCCTCTCACCTTCCGTATCGGACTCGCATAATACTGTAAAGGGGAGGTGAAAACAAATGGCTTCATGTGATTGCAACAGCAAATTAAGCTGTACCTTTATAGGTCTTATAGCAAGTATTATAATAGGCGTAGTAGCGGCGGTTCTAAACTTTACGGCGGTTATAACCGTAACACCTGCATTCCTGTGGGTATTACTCGGTATCGCCGTAGTTTATCTCGCAACAGCACTCGTTGGCACAGCGCACTCTTGCACGGATAACCGTTCACGCCCGTGCATCTGCTCGGCGCTTTCAGCCCTTCTTACCGGCATACTCGGAACCGTATTATTCTCGGTAATTCTTTTAGGTATAGAATTCGCTGCAACAAGCGTCCTCGGCGCAATATTTGTCGGCGCGCTACTTTTCTCGTTTACTCTGACTATAACGAGCACCGCGTGCCTTGTTAAATGCTACGCCGGATGTGACGAATAATTTTGTAAACAAAAAAGACGTCCTCGATGAGGACGTCTTTTTTCATTTATCGCGCCAACACAAGCGACATTACAACTGTAAGTATTGCTAAAAACGCAAAGTTTATAGCCAGGAACAAAAGAATATACGATTTCGTTCTCGCAGGATAATTTTTTGTAAACTCGCGAAACGTGATAAGACTTGCAAGCGATGCGATAAGTGTACCAACACCGCCTATGTTTACACCGATTAAAAGCTCGCGATAATTCTCGGTAAACTGCGAGAGGAGTATAGCCGAGGGGACGTTTGAAATAAACTGACACGACAGTATCGAAGTGATAAACGTATTTTTCTCGAGTAAAGCCGAAACGAACTCACGAACGACACCGATACGCGCCATATTTCCAGAAAATACGAAAAATGCAACAAACGTAAGAAGCAGCGGATAGTCTACATCACGAAGCGCCTTTCGGTCAATGAACAGCATGGCGGCAGGTATCACGATAAGTCCGATAAAATACGGTATGCCACGAAAAACTATCGCAATCGCGAGTACAAAAAGCAAGGCGAGTATCGTAGTTTTAGCCTTGGGAAGCGGCGGCGTAACATCTGCAGGGATATGTACCTTTTCGGGTTTTACGAAAAGGCAACAAAGCGTGATTATCGCTATCGAAATAACGAACGGCAGCGCCATAATCGCCATAAATTCGCCCGTTGGAATATCGAATTTACTGTAAAGATACAAGTTCTGCGGATTGCCGAACGGCGTTAACATACCGCCGAGATTTGCGGCGATATTTTGTAGAATAAAGGTAAGCGCGGTGTATTTCTGATTTCCCGTAACACCGAGGACAAAATATCCGAGCGGCAGAAATGTGAGAAGTGCCATATCGTTAGCTATAAGCATTGAACCGATGAAGGTTATGTAAACAATAGCTATAACGCAAACACGCAGATTTCCAAATTTTCTTACGACCTCACGTGCGAGAATATAGAAAAAGTTGATATTTTTAAGTGCGCATACCACCGCAAGCACGCAGAAAAGGCACGTTAGTGTTTTGAGGTCAAAATATCCAAGATATTGTGCATCAGGCGGTACTATAAACATCGTAGCAACCGCCGCCACAAGTGCTATCAAGAACACAATATTCTTTTTAATAAATGCCATTATTGGATTTTGCAGTGCTTCACCGTCTATACTTTGCGGACGGGTAAAACCAAAAAATTTCATAAACTTCCCTTCTATTTCCGTATTAACGGGCGACTGTACAAAGTACGTCGCCCGTCGGTATTATTTTTCTAAAAACAGCTTCATAACAGCATCGCCGTCTTCCATAGCCTTTTTGCGAAGCTCCAGTGCTGTAGCCGAGAGCTGTTCTCGTATGGTAGGCGCATCAATATAGAGCTCGTCGGCCGCCGAAAAGAGCTCACCATCATTAAGATAGCGGATATCGAGCATACGCTCGATTTGTCCGACATACTCTAAAAAGGCGTTTATCTTCGGGTCATAGGATATACCGAGCATCGGTACAGCCATAGCCGCCGCGAATATGAGCATATGAAGGCGCGTTCCTATAACGAATTCGCTCTCTTTCATAAGTGCGCAAAGCTCAGGCGCCGTCAGACCATCAATCACTTTTCCGCATCCTGCCGCCTCGCAAAGCCGCTTCGATATTGCCGTATCCTGGTTCGGATACATCGGTATCAGGATTGGCGTAAGCGAATATTTATGCGACAGCGCTCTTATGTCGTCTGCTATTACCTTCAGCGTGTCACAGCCTGTTTTTGCACCGTTGAAGGTGTTCCCGTCCTTGACGGACATTATGAAATATTTGCCACTAATGCCCTCACGCACCTTTATGTGCTCAAGCCATACGTCTGGTGAGGTTTCAAGAAGAAACGCGGGGTCTGCGCTGACGCGTATCTCTTGTGTGACGCCAAGCTCACGCGCAAGTTTGAGCGATGCGTTCTCACGAAGACTTACGTAGTCAGCATCGGAAAGTGCGCGTGCCGCGTGTTCACGGCTTATCTTCGCATTAAGCGGGCCAAGACCGTTTGCATAAAGCATAACCTTGAGTCCAAGTCGTTTTGCAAAATGCATTATATACGCGTAATAAAGCGAGCTTCGTTTGCTCGTTCCGTCCTGCAAAAGGCTTCCGCCGCCCGATATAAGAAGGTGTGCGTGGCACATTTCGCGCCAGATTTTCGGAATGTTAAATCGGTTTATCGTGCGCACACGGCAGATACGCGATATCTGCTTCGTTTTTCTCGCAAGCACAGTTATTCGCGCATCGGGAAGGCGCTGTCTGATACCGTCGGTTATTGAAACGAGAAGCGAGTCGTCGCCGATGTTATCATAGCCGTAATATCCGCTTATGATGATGTCACCAAACTTATAGTTTTTGCTCTGATCGAATTTTTGGTAAAGTGCTTCATGATCGTCCGTCATTTTTTCAATTGAGTAATTTTCAATGATCTCACGACGGCAATCTTTACCAAGGCATTCGCGTTCACTTGCACTCATTTTGTAAACGCTTCGTATATCCTCTGCGATAGCGGCAGCGCTCGGTAACTCTTTACCGCGGAACGTGAAATTCGTGAGTCTTGCAGTAATCTTCACATCATCTCGGAAGATTCCGCCATACCCCTGTGCGCCTGCAAATATGACGGGTTTTCCTTCGCTCATCGCTTCAAGTGCGGCGCGCGATACACCGACACAAACGTCGGCACACGCTATTATTTCGGGAATGTCTGTACGTGCCTGCGCAAGTTTGACACACTCGCGTCCGATTTTCGTATTAACCTCGCCCACACGCTTTTTTAACTTTTCAAAAGCATTTCCGTCCCCAACGAGAAGCACTTCAATGCCCGGTATATCTTTGGCAAGCATTTCCGCCGCATCGCAAAGCTCAAGGCTTGTGGGCACAGTCTCCTCGTCAGCGCGACTTACACACACAACGCGAAAAGCATAGCGGTCAAGACCAAGCTCATTCGATATACGATAAGAATCAACACACGGCGAAAAACGTTCTGTATCTATACCATTTACCGTCAGAGTTATATTGTCAGACGGAACGCGATAGTTGTTTTTAAGGTATTCTTTTATATCACAGCTCACCGCAAAAGTGTGCTCACCCCAATTTGACACAAGCGACAAAAACGGAGTAACTCTGAACATACTGTGTGCAGTTGTTATGAAGCGAAACCCCATTCTTTTCGCAAGGATACCACACACAAACGCGGGAATTCTCGAGTGTGCGTGCACTATATCAAAGTTCTCATGCTCGATAAGCTGCTTTAATTTAACATAGCTTCTTATGAGAGCTGCCGGATTTTTTCTGTGGAATGGAATTATAACATGCTTAACGCCCGAAGCTTTAAGACTCTCTACATAAACACCGCCAAAAGAAGCAACCGTAACCTTGTGACCGCGAAGTGCCAGAGCACGTGACAATTCGGCAACGTGTGTTTCTGCGCCGCCGGCAACCATCCACATATGAGTAAGCAATATTTTCATCGGTGTCACAGTCCTCCTTTCATAAGTGTCGCTTGACATAACAACCCATATTATTGTAACACACAAATTGCAATTAGTCAATCACACTTTCAAAAAAAGAGTGCTACACGACAAAAAACGATGCTTTTTTCATCGCTTTTCGGGTATAATATTTTGGAAATAAAACAGCACTCAAATGTTTTTATTCCAAAACGGAAGGGATGCACTATATGTCAAATAAATTCACAGCAAAAGCCACAAACGTATTAAACAGCGCGCTAGCACTAGCAGCACGTATGGGACACACATATATCGGCAGTGAGCATATTCTGCTTGCACTGTGCGGAGAAGCAGAAGGAACAGCGGCAAAACTTCTCCAAATACACTCGGTAGGTTTTGAAGCGGTAAAAAACGCCATTGTTGAGCGTATCGGAACAGGGGAGTCAACGCATATCACGCCTGACAATCTCACACCACGCGCCAAGCATATTATTGAATCAAGCGCCGTCCACTCTATGCAGCGCGGCGGCGGATATATTGGGACTGAGCATATTCTTTTGGCACTTTGCGATGAAGAAGGCTGTGGGGCAGTAAGTATACTCTCATCTCTTGGAACAAGCCCCGACGAGCTTGCCGCAGATATAGAAGAATTCTTAAACGACGTCACAAATTCTGGCAATTACCAAAAAAAGAAAAAAGCTTCCACTCTTCGCGACTGCCCTACTATACTGCAGTACGGGCGTGATCTTACCGTAGCGGCACGAGAGGATAAGCTTGACCCGACAGTTGGACGCGAGGCGGAAACACAGCGCGTCATTGCAATACTATCAAGGCGTACTAAAAACAATCCCTGCCTCATTGGTGAACCCGGTGTCGGAAAAACCGCCGTGGTCGAAGGACTTGCAAGACGTATCATAGAGGGCGATATTCCGAGTACACTCGCAGAAAAATCAGTTGTAACCCTTGACCTTGCATCAATGATAGCAGGAGCCAAATACCGAGGCGAATTTGAGGAACGTCTCAAAGCGGTAATGCGCGAGGCGGCAGAAAATCCGTCCGTGATATTATTCATCGACGAGCTTCACACACTCGTGGGCGCAGGTGCAGCGGAAGGTGCAGTCGATGCGGCAAATATACTCAAGCCCGCACTCGCACGAGGCGAGATACAGCTCATCGGTGCAACAACCGTGGACGAATACCGCGCACACATCGAAAAAGATGCGGCTCTTGAACGCCGTTTTGGTGCGGTGTTTGTAGGAGAACCGAGTGCTGACGAAGCAGAGCGCATACTGTTTGGACTGCGCGACAAGTACGAGGCACATCACGGTATAAAAATATCTGACGAAGCAATACGTGCGGCAGTGCGTCTGTCTATACGCTATATCGGCGAGAGATATCTGCCCGATAAAGCGATTGACCTCATTGACGAAGCGGCAGCACGCTTGCGTATTTCGGCACTTTCCAGACCTACCGCACTCACAACTATCGAAGAAGCCATACGCGCAGTTCGAGCCGATAAAGAAGAGGCTATAAAATTGCAGGATTTCGAAAAAGCCGCGTTTTTACGTGACAGGGAAAAAGCACTTTGCAACGAATATGAAACCGAGAAAAAGAATTGGGAGAAAAAAAGCGCAGAAGCTGAACTTTGCGTTCGAGAGGACGATGTTGCCGAGGTAGTAACGGCACAGACTGGCATACCTGTAAAACGCCTTGAAAGTGAAGAAGGCGAACGGCTTATCAACCTTTCAGATATACTGAAAAAACAGATTATAGGTCAGGACAAAGCTATCGATGCGCTGTCAAGCGCTATACGCCGCGGCAGAGTGGGGCTAGGAGAGACTTCACGCCCTGTAGGCTCATTTATTTTCCTCGGTCCCACGGGTGTTGGAAAAACCGAACTTTCACGCTCGCTTGCCGAAGTACTGTTCGGCGACAGAAATGCCATGATACGAATTGATATGTCCGAATATATGGACCGACATTCCACATCAAAGCTCATCGGTTCCCCGCCCGGTTACGTCGGTTACGGTGAGGGCGGTCAGCTCACGGAAAAGATACGCCGCAAACCGTACTGTGTGGTACTCTTTGACGAGATTGAAAAAGCCCATCCCGACGTTTTCAATCTGCTTTTACAGATACTTGAGGACGGTATCTTGACCGATGCAACGGGAAGGCGCGTAAGCTTTGCAAACAGTGTAATAATAATGACATCAAACGTGGGAGCCGCGAACCTTATCGAAAAACGCGGAACGCTCGGTTTTACAGCAAAAGGCGAAAATAGCGCAAATGACGCGGTTATGCAAAGTCTTCGCGACACGTTTCGTCCGGAATTTTTAAACCGAGTTGATGAGATAATAGTATTTAATAAACTTCAAGAAGCAGATATTTCACGCATAACCGAAATAATGCTCTCACAGCTCTCGGAACGTACAGCCACTATCGGAATAAATCTTTCTTTCTCGCCTGAAGTTGTCGATATGATTTCAAGCGAAGGCTGGGACGATGCATACGGTGCGCGCCCACTTCGAAGAGTCATATCAAGACGCATTGAAGACGCTCTTGCAACAGAACTGCTTGAAGGTAGAGTACGTGAAGGAATGAGAGTAAAAGCAGTCACGGACGAGAATGGCGAGATCGTTTTTGAAATTGAACAAAGCTAAAAAGATGCTTGACTAGCTTGGTTTTTTATGGTATAATTGTGCTGTAAAAACAATAATTATCAGCAGAGGATTACAGATATGCTTAACACTGGAATAAAATATACCAAGACCGAAACTGTAAATGAAAACAATACCGCTGCAAAGGTGGGTAGCGGACTTTTGCCCGTATACGCAACTCCTGCAATGATAGCACTTCTTGAGGGAGCATGTGCAGAGGCTGTCACTCCAGAGCTTGAAAACGGCATGACCACCGTCGGCACGAAGCTCGAGGTTGAGCACGTTGCCGCAACCCCCATTGGAATGGACGTAAAATGCGAGTGTGAGCTTGTTGAGATTGACCGCCGCAGACTTGTTTTCAAGGTGGAAATCTCTGACGCAGCAGGACTAATCGGCAGAGGCACTCACGAGCGTTTCATAGTAGACGCAGAAAAATTCATGGCAAAGACAGCCGCAAAAAACAGTTAAGAGGAGTTTTCTATGGAGATAAAAACTATACTCGACGGCGTGGCTAGCACAGCAGGCACGTTTGCGAAAAGTGCTGCTAAAAAGGCAGGAGAAGTCGCAGAATCTACCAAGCTTAACATCACGCTGAAATCAGAACAGCGCAAGCTCGAGGGAATGTTTACCACACTCGGCAAGCTTTTCTACGAACAGTCAAAGGGTACGGATGTACGCGCACAGATTGTTGCACAGATAATGGAGATTGACGAGCAGAAGCAGACCATAGATGACCTTCGAATCATACTCGTTGAGTCAGCAGGTAAGGTTATATGCACATCGTGCGGCAAAGGCATAGATATTGATGATGCATACTGCCCTGTTTGCGGCAAAAAGCAAGGGCCGAAGCTCATGTTTGACAAGCAAGACGAAAACGATGAGGCAGAACTTCCCCAAGTTGACGTGCCTGAACAAGAAAAATAATCAAAATCCAAAGAAAATTTTGGGTATTTCCCCGCGGTTTTTTCTGCGGGGAAATATTTTTTTATTTTTTTCAAAAAACTATTGACAAACCTCTCTGAATGTGTTATAATATTGTTTGTGATGAAGAAATGGCCGGGTAGTTCAGCTGGTTAGAACGCTAGCCTGTCACGCTAGAGGTCGTGGGTTCGAACCCCATCTCGGTCGCCATCACGCTGCTATAGCTCAGATGGTAGAGCGCATCCTTGGTAAGGATGAGGTCATCAGTTCGATTCTGATTAGCAGCTCCAAAAAAGCACTGTGAGAACAGTGCTTTTTGTTTTTTCACTGTACTCTTCCCCTACGTTTTGGAACCATGTTCCCTACCGCGCGATTTGCAAATCCCCTGC
>JAZNLM010000118.1:0-7370 GCA_045579105.1 Candidatus Flemingiibacterium sp. | reverse complement strand
CACCGAAGTCACTGACAACAGATTTACAGTCTGCCCCCTTTGGCCGCTCGGGAACGCTCCCATATGGAGCTGGTGAACGGAGTCGAACCATCAACCTGCTGATTACAAATCAGCTGCTCTGCCATTGAGCCACACCAGCATTTTTCCCTAACGGATATATTGTATCATATCACATCTTTTTTGTCAAGTGGTTTTGAAAATTTCTTTATTTTAAACACACAAAAGGTCCAACCCGAACAGTTGGACCTTTTTATTTTATATTCTCATTGCTTTTTCCACGCCTACAGAGCACAGGATTGCCTGCGCGTCGGTACGCATACCAAGTTCACTGTTGATTTCTTCCATCATACGGTCGCGAATCGTGTCAGGCACCATTATCGCAATAATGTCGCGCTCTTCTTCAAGCGAAACACCGATAAGCTCCGCCGACTCGTTATCTGCAAGGTTTGACTTAATAACAGTACCGCCGGTAGCACCCGCTTTACGTGCGGCCACCATTACCTCATCTGCAAAGCCTCTGTTAACCGCAATAAACACCAAGCTGTGCTTGTACTGATTTTTCATAGTCTTATCTACCTCCTGTTGTGTTATCTTATCTGCCGAACGGCTTGCCATAACGGCAGTAAGGCTGTTGATGGCGTTAAGCGGTATTACCATCATAATACCGTGTCCTTTTCCAAGGTGGGGATTGCCTTCAAGCTCCGCACAAAACGCTTCTGCGGCACGCTTTGCCGCGATACTCACGATAATGTCCTTATCTCTCGAACCTATACCCAGAATATCCATCATTTCGCTCGAGGCAGTTCCCTGACCTATTGCACGGAGATTCCATGCTATACCTCTTGAGGAGAGATTATTTACAATATACGAACCCTCACCACGTCTGGTAATAGTAAGAAGCAGCATCATACGTTCGCTCATTACGCCACCCCCTCTTCTTCGTCATCAAAGTAGATAATGCAGTCTTCAATATTCTGAAGTTCGGCAACAACAAGCTTATGTCTTGCCTTGCGCTTCACTTCCGCAAAAAGACCGATACACTGTATAGTGATAAGCGGAGTTATAGCAACCATTGCCACGATTCCAAAAGCATCGGTAAGAATATTTCCGCCGAGCGCATGGCACGCACCCATTGCAAAGGGGAGAATAAACGTGGTGGTCATAGGACCGCTGGCAACTCCGCCCGAGTCGAATGCAACACCCGTATAAATACGGGGAACGAAAAAGCTTATCGCAAGAGAAATGATATAGCCGCCCACCATAAACGGATACAGCGGAATCTCTGTAAGTACACGAAGCATAGATATTCCTACCGAGCATGCAACACCTATAGAAAGACCGATTCCGATAGTCTTCTGCGATATCGTACCATTAGATATCTCTTCAACCTGCTTTTTGAGAACGTGTACGGCAGGCTCGGCGGCAACTGTAAACCAACCGATAATCATACCCACGGGGATGAGTATGTATGCATACTGGGAAGCTGCAAGCTTTTCACCAATAAGCTGACCGGCAGGCATAAAGCCTACGTTTGCGCCGCAGAGGAAAAGTACAAGACCAATATACGTGTAAACAAAGCCCACTACTGTTCTGGGAAGTTCTCTGCCGTGAAAACGCTTAAAAATAAGCTGAAACACTACGAATACGCCAACAATCGGAAGGAATGCCTTCAGAACCTCTATCGCATAGTGTGGAATTCCGTCAGCGATAAGCTCAAAAGCCTCTTTCGTAGTTTCGAACTGAATACCAAAGGTTTCGTAGTCGTAGTTTCCGCCGGAAGCCGGAATAAATAAGCTGAGAATCATAACTGAAAGAATAGGTCCAACGCTACAGAGCGCAACCATACCGAAGCTCTCGTCACCGTGAGTGCCAGCGCTCACCGATGCCACACCTGCGCCAAGAGCCATTATAAACGGAACTGTGATAGGTCCGGTGGTAACCCCGCCCGAGTCAAATGCAGTAGGAACAAAATTATTCGGTGCAAAAATTGCAATGACAAGAACTACCGCATAGAAAATCATCAGTATGTAGCTAAGTTTCAGCTTAAACTTGGTTCGGAGCATCGATATCACCATAAAAATACCGACCCCCACTGCAACCGAAAGAATAAGCACCATATTGTCCACGGCAGGCATAAGCTCTGCAAGCACCTGTAAATCAGGCTCTGCAATCGTGATAAGTATACCGAGCACAAAACAAACGATAAGCTTTACGACGTTATGCTTTGACCGGCTCATTGTTGCACCGATGCCCTCGCCAAGTGGCTGCATAGCAATATCGGCTCCGATAGTGAAAAGGCTCATGCCAAGTATCAGCGATATAGCACCGAAGATAAACAGAACCAATACACCCGGCTCAATGGGCACGACAGTAATGCTGAGAATAAGCACAATCGCGGTAATCGGAAGCACCGACGATATTGCCTCATTCATCTTACCCTTAAAAATTTTGAACACCCCCAGACACACGAAAAAGCGGTGGATGCTTTGCATCGCGCCGCGTAAAATACATTACGATATTATTTTAACATAGTTTTCGGTAAATAGCAACGAAATAATTGTTGCTATTTTGTAAATTACGCATAGAAAAGTGGCGCGCGCACTACGTGTGCGGAATAGTCCTGCCGCTATGCTCGAGTGGATGAGCGTGCAAAAGAAAAAGATAGTCGCCGCAACCGACGACTATCTCTATTTTTATTTCCACTTATACGAACTTGCAAGAAGCGTAACTTCATTATCGCCAACGCTGAGAAGCCCACCTTCGCATATACCGACACGTTCTTCGCCGTCAGCGAGAAGTACACCGCAATCGCACGGTCTTAGCGCGGTCATAAACGGTACGTGACCTGCCATAACCGCAAGCTCGCCCTCGAGTCCGCGAACATCTAGCTTTACTGCCTCGGCGTCAAACATGTCTCCGTCGGGAGTGGATATTTTTAGCTTAAATACATTCATTCCACGTCACCGACTCACGCGTTTTTCTTGGCTTTTTCCACAGCCTCATCTATAGTACCGACGTAAAGGAACGCCGACTCAGGAAGATCGTCGTGCTTACCGTCAATAATCTCCGCAAAACCGCGTACGGTTTCCGAAAGTGGAACGTATTTGCCCTCGAATCCGTTGAACTTTTCCGCAACTGCAAAGGGCTGCGAGAGGAAGCGCTGAATCTTTCTCGCTCTTGCAACAAGCAGCTTATCATCCTCGGAAAGCTCATCCATACCCATAATAGCGATTATGTCCATAAGCTCGTTGTAACGCTGAAGAATACGTTGTACCTCGCGCGCAACGCGGTAATGCTCTTCGCCGAGAACCTCTGCTGAAAGTATCCGGCTCGTTGATTCAAGCGGATCGACTGCGGGATAAATACCCTGCGATGCGATTGAACGCGAAAGAACCGTTGTTGCATCAAGATGCGCGAACGTAGTCGCAGGTGCCGGGTCGGTAAGGTCGTCTGCAGGCACGTAAACTGCCTGAATAGATGTGATAGAACCGCGCTTGGTCGAGGTAATTCTCTCCTGAAGCGCACCCATTTCGGTTGCAAGCGTCGGCTGATAACCAACCGCGGACGGCATACGTCCGAGAAGCGCCGAAACTTCACTGCCAGCCTGTGTGAAACGGAATATGTTGTCGATAAATAAAAGCACGTCCTGACCTTCCGTGTCGCGGAAGTATTCTGCCATAGTAAGACCAGAAAGCGCAACTCTCATTCTCGCTCCGGGCGGCTCGTTCATCTGACCATACACGAGCGAGGTCTTATTGATAACGCCCGACTGTATCATTTCATTGTAAAGGTCGTTACCCTCACGGGTACGTTCTCCTACACCGGTGAACACGGAAAGGCCGCCGTGCTCTTTAGCGATATTGTTGATAAGCTCCATTATAAGAACGGTCTTACCAACGCCTGCTCCACCGAAAAGTCCTATCTTACCGCCCTTTGAGAAAGGACAAATGAGGTCGATGACCTTAATACCTGTTTCAAGCACCTCGGTCGAGGTGGAAAGCTCCTCGTAATCGGGCGCAGGACGGTGAATGTTCCATCTTTCGCACTCGGTAGGGTCCGGCTGGTTGTCAACCGCATCACCGAGAACATTGAATATGCGTCCAAGCGTTACGTTTCCAACGGGAACGCTTATAGCGTGTCCTGTATCTGTAACAGTAGTGCCGCGCTGAAGTCCGTCTGTCGATGCCATTGCGATACAGCGCGCGGTGTTGTCACCAATGTGCTGTGCAACCTCAACGGTGAGCATACGCTCGCCAATCGGCATCGTAAGCGCGTTATATATTGCCGGCAGTCCGCCTTCATCAAAGCGTACGTCAACTACAGGTCCCATGACCTGTGCAACCACGCCGTTATGTGTAGCCATAGTATGACTTCCTTTCATATATCTTTCTTCCCTGTCAATCTTCACAATCTTGTGAAGTTGCCAGTAGTTTTGCGAGGCAAAATCGCCGTTTCAAAACAGCGAATTCCGCAACTTCAGCGCGTGAAAAATTTATTCTCGCGCCTATTCTCCTGCACCTGCAACGATTTCGGTGATCTCCTGAGTAATCGCGCCCTGACGTGCACGGTTATATTTGAGTTGGAGATCGTCGATCATCGCCGTTGCATTCTTGCCTGCGCTGTCCATCGCCATACGTCTTGCCGCAACTTCCGAAGCAAAGCTCTCGCGAAGTGCGCCGACAATCTTACCTGCGACGTATTCGGGCATAACCGCATTAAGCACGGTAAGCTCATCGGGCTCGAATATCATTCCCGTAGAATCTGTGTTTTTCATGCGTGTCAGCGGTAAAATCCACGTTATCGTGGCAGTCTGCGTCATCATAGACTGGTACTTCGTAGAAATTATCGCGAGTCTGTCGAATTTACCCTCGGCAAAATCCGCGGTAAGCGATTTCGCCAAGACATACGCCTCCTCCGCACTGTATCGCTCCGAGGAATTCTGCGCCGTCCGGTACTTGTCACACGCACGCTTGCCTATCGGGATAAACTGTGCGCCCTTATACTCTGCCGCAAGACGGAAAACGTTTGCGTTATATCCGCCCGCAAGTCCGCGGTCACCCGCAATAACTATTATACGTGTACGCGAGATATCCTCACCGACAGTACGCATAAACGGGCTTCTCTGACACTCGCTCGACTGTGTGAGCGATGAAATAAATCCGTCAAGCGCCGCAGTGTATTCCCTGCCCTTTTTCATCGCATCGTTTGCGCGTCGAATCTTCGACGAGGCAACAAGCCCCATCGCCCTGGTAAGATGCAGAGTGGAATCAACGCTCTTTATGCGGGTGCGCAGGGCCTTAATATCAGCTCCCACGTTTAGTTACCTCTCACTTCGTTAAGGTCGGTGCGAAGTCTGTTAAGCTCTCCGATAGCCGCCTCAAGCTCGCTGGTCTCGGTCTGTTCCCAAGCGCCGCCTTCGATACGAGAAAGCAATTCCATATACTTGCCTTCAAGCAATTCGTAAAGCGCATTTTCCCAAGTCTTTACGTTTGCAACAGCAACTTTATCAACAAAGCCGTGAGTTACGGCGTAAACAATCGCAACCTGACAGCCAACGCGAACAGGAGAATTTCTGCCCTGTTTGAGTACTTCAACTATACGCTCACCGAGCGCAAGTCTTGCCTTGGTATCCGCGTCAAGGTCACTTCCGAACTGCGCGAACGCCTGAAGCTCGCGATACTGGGAATACATAAGTTTGAGCTCACCCGAAACCTTCTTCATGGGCTTAAGCTGCGCGGAACCACCGACTCGGCTTACCGAGATACCGGGGTTGATTGCAGGCATAATACCCGAATGGAAAAGCTCTGTTTCAAGGAATATCTGACCGTCTGTGATAGAAATTACGTTAGTTGGAATGTATGCCGAAACGTCACCTGCCTGTGTTTCGATAAGCGGCAGTGCGGTTATCGAGCCACCGCCATACTCGGGCGCAACGCAAGCCGCGCGCTCGAGTAAACGCGAATGCAGATAGAATACGTCACCGGGATATGCCTCACGGCCCGGCGGACGTCTGATAAGAAGCGACAGTGCACGGTAAGCAACCGCATGTTTGGAAAGGTCGTCGTAAACGATAAGCACGTCCTTACCCTGTTCTCGGAAATATTCCGCCATAGCACATCCCGCGTAAGGCGCGATATACTGAAGCGGTGCGCTTTCTGATGCGGATGCCGCAACGATAGTAGTATACTCCATTGCACCGGCGCGAGAAAGCTCATTTGCAATCTGAACAACAGAAGTGTTCTTCTGACCTATAGCAACGTATATACAGAGGACGTTATGTCCCTTTTGATTTATTATAGTATCAATAGCTATCTCGGTCTTACCCGTCTGACGATCACCGATGATAAGCTCACGCTGACCGCGGCCTATCGGAATCATCGAGTCGATAGCCTTTATGCCCGTCTGAAGCGGCACGGATACGCTCTTTCGCTCGATTATACCGGGCGCTTCCGATTCCACGGGACGGGTTTCGCTGTACTCGATAGGTCCTTTACCGTCGATAGGCTCACCGAGCGCGTTTACAACGCGTCCGAGCATGGCCTCACCAACCGGCACGGAAAGTACTCTTCCCGTACGTTTAACGGTCGAACCCTCTCGAATGGAGTTTTCGTTGGAAAGCAGAGCAACGGAAACTGTTTCGTTTTCGAGGTTCTGCGCCATACCGAAGCTTCCGTCGTCAAACTCAAGAAGCTCACTCGCCATACAGTTTTTAAGTCCGTAAACACGCGCAATACCGTCTCCGACGAGTACGACACTGCCGGTTTCGGTCATTTCGATGCGTGATTTATAATTTTTTATTTGGTCTTTTATTATATTTCCGATTTCATCGGGTCGAAGATTCATTGTGATTTTAGTCCTTTCTCTCCGATTTTTTACTTGCCGATAATCTCGCCGACCTCGGCAAGACGTGTTTTAAGGCTTCCGTCCATTACAGCGCCGTCAGCCTTTACGATAACGCCTCCAAGTATAGACGCATCAACGTCGCACACAAGCTCGACGCGGCGCAAAAGCTTCCTTTCAAGTTTTTCTATAAGTGCCGCCTTTTCAACTTCAGCAAGTTCGGTGGCACTCGTTACGTACGCTGTAACAATACCGTCCGATGCTTCGTAAAGCTTAATATACTCGTCGATACACTCCGAAAGCTCACGGATATGCCCCCGCTCGCAAACAAGCTTAACAAAGGAAACCGCATATTCGTGCATCTGTTCACCAAACGCCTTTTCTATAAGGAGAAGACGCTCGTCAAGCGGTATGCTTGGAGCCTGAAGTAAATCAAGATATTCAGTATTTTCGGCTATAAGGTCACTGATAACCTTAAGCGACTCTGCAACCTCGCCTTTTTTGTTTTCCTCTGCGGCAAGCATAAAAAG
>JAZNLM010000117.1:0-5138 GCA_045579105.1 Candidatus Flemingiibacterium sp. | reverse complement strand
GGAACCGTCAGGCTCATCACCGCCGGAGAATCCACCGGGAATCATAAGTATCTGCGCGTTATCGATAAGCGATACGAACTCGTCAACCGCATCTCCGAGTGCCTTTGCATCGAGATTGCGGAGCACAAAGATGTCGGAGTGAGCGCCAGCCATATTGAAACGGCGCATGGTATCGTATTCGCAGTTTGTTCCGGGGAATACCGGAATAACCACTCTCGGCTTTGCGAACGTATCCGCATGGTGAGCCTTCGCGCGAGTGGTGCAGGTGAACGCCTCGGTGGTTTCAGCCTTAACCTCCGCAGCCTTGGTGGGGAACACCTTTTCAAGGGTGTTTTCCCAAGCATCAGCAAGCTCGGTGATAGCAACAGAAGCATCGCCAACAGTAACCTTGCCGTCGTCGGTGGTGTAACCGATAAGTTCGCCGTCAAGCTCGTCATCAGACTCAATGATGAACGCGCCGTAGTTAAGACCGAAGAGTTTCTTCGCATCAATACCCGCGGACTTGAATCCAACACGGTTACCGAAGCTCATCTTCATAATACCCTCGGCAATACCGCCGGCATCAACAGTGTAAATAGCCTTAGCCTTGCCGCTATTAGCGATAGCGTAAACCTTTTCGAAGAGATCTCGGAGAGATGCGAAATCGGGAAGCTTATCCTCGGTATAAGCCGGAGCAAAGTAGTAAACCTTGTCGCCAGCCGCCTTAAACTCGGGAGTTACAATCTTCTTGGCATCAATAGGAGCGATAGCGAAGGAAACGAGTGTAGGCGGAACGTCGATATTCTCGAACGTACCTGACATAGAGTCCTTACCGCCGATAGCTGCGATATTAAGTTCAAGCTGTGCCTTAAGAGAGCCGAGGAGTGCCGCCATAGGCTTGCCCCAACGTTCAGGCTTTCCGTTAGTACGCTCGAAATATTCCTGGAAGGTGAGATAAATCGTCTTATAATCAATACCTGCCGCAACGAGCTTTGCAACCGACTCAACAACCGCGTAAGCCGCGCCATGATACGGGCTCTTCTCGGAGAGGAACGGATCGTAGCCGTATGACATTACGGAAGCGGTATCGGTTTCGCCCTCGAGTACGGGGATCTTGGCCGCCATATACTGCGGCTGGGTAAGCTGATACTTACCGCCGTAGGGCATTACAACGGTGCCTGCGCCGATCGAGCTGTCGAACTTCTCAACAAGTCCTCTCTGCGAACAGATGTTAAGGTCCGCGATAAGCTCGCGCATAGCCTTTTCGGTATTCGCTATATCAAGCTCTCCCGCATAGCCGTCGAGAAGACCGTCCTCGTTAACGGGAGTGATCTCGATAGCGGTATGCTTCTCTGCGCCGTTGGAGTTAAGAAACTCACGGGAGAGGTCGATTATATATTTACCGTTCCAGAGCATCTTAAGGCGGGGAGCCTCGGTAACCGTCGCAACAACGGTGGATTCGAGGTTCTCACGCGAAGCATACTCGCGGAACTTTTCAACGTTTTCAGCCGCAACTACGACAGCCATTCTCTCCTGCGACTCGGAAATCGCAAGCTCGGTGCCGTCAAGGCCTTCGTACTTCTTCGGAACCTTAGAAAGGTCAATTTCAAGTCCGTCCGCAAGTTCACCGATAGCAACGGAAACGCCGCCTGCTCCGAAGTCGTTGCAGCGCTTGATAAGGCGAGTAACGTCGCCGTTTCTGAAAAGACGCTGAATCTTGCGCTCTTCGGGGGGATTACCCTTCTGAACCTCTGCGCCGCAGGTGGTGAGCGATTCAGCAGTGTGCGCCTTGGATGAACCGGTTGCTCCGCCGCATCCGTCACGTCCGGTCTTACCGCCAAGAAGCACGATAACGTCGCCGGCCTCGGGACGCTCACGCACAACGTTGCACTCGGGTGCCGCTCCGACAACCGCGCCTATCTCAAGGTGCTTTGCAACGTAGTTGGGATGATAAAGCTCATAAACTGCGCCAGTAGCAAGACCGATCTGATTACCGTAGGACGAGTAGCCCGCGGATGCACCATGAGTAATCTTACTCTGCGGAAGCTTTCCGGGGAGAGTATCCGCAACTGATACGCGAGGATCCGCACAGCCGGTAACGCGCATTGCCTGATAAACATATGCACGTCCGGACAATGGGTCACGGATAGCGCCGCCAAGGCAGGTAGCCGCACCGCCGAAGGGCTCGATCTCGGTGGGGTGGTTATGGGTTTCGTTCTTGAACATAAGGAGCCAATCCTGAAGCTCACCGTCAACCTCGACTTTTATCTTGATCGAGCAAGCGTTGATCTCCTCGGACTCATCCATATTTTTAAGTACGCCGCGCTTCTTTAGGTATTTAGCCGCGATAGTACCCATATCCATAAGGGAAATATTCTTCTTGCGCTCGCCGTAGACAAATTTGCGCTTTTCGAGATAATCATTATAGGTGTCCTCGATATACTTCTCGCCAATCTTTACTTCGTCAATAGCAGTGAGGAACGTGGTATGACGGCAGTGGTCAGACCAGTAAGAATCGATAAGGCGAATTTCAGAAATAGTGGGGTCACGCTTTTCCTCGTTTTTGAAGTAGCTCTGGCAGAACTTAACGTCATCAAGATCCATTGCAAGTGCATACTTCTTGAGAAAGGCTGCGAGTTCAGCCTCACCGTAAGCGATAAAGCCGTCGATAGTTTCAACGGTAGTGGGGATATCAAACTTTTCTGCAAGGGTTTCAGGCTTGTCGAGCGAAGCTTCGCGGCTTTCAACGGGGTTGATAACATAAGCCTTTATCTTTGCAAGCTCCGCATCTGTAACGTCGCCGGTGATAACGTAAACTCTCGCAGTACGAACTGCAGGTCTGTCCTCGTATGTAATAAGCTGAACGCACTGCGCGCAGGAATCGGCACGCTGGTCAAACTGACCGGGCAGATACTCCACAGCAAACACCTTCTCGCCGTCTTTAGCGACAAGCTCGTCAAAAACGATATCGCTCTGCGGCTCGGAGAAGATAGTGTTCTTCGCCTTTGCGAAGATCTCCTCGGAGATGCCCTCGATGTCATAGCGGTTGAGCACACGAAGCGAGGTAAGCGAGGTAATCATAAGATTTTCGCGGATGTCCGCAAAAAGCGATCTCGCTTCAACTGCATGCGCGGGCTGCTTTTCTACAAATATTCTGTAAACCATATTCCGACTCCTTATGTAATAATTTCTATGTTAAGGGGACGCGGTCGCTTTTTGTACACATCGCGTTGCGATGTGCGAAAGCTGTCCGCAAAAACTTTAAATTGGCTTCGCCGAGACATAGTGCTTGGCTAAACTGTAGCCATCGCTCTCGATAGCCCGGCTACCGTTTTGCATACCCGTTCGATTGTCACATTTGGGGTATTACGTGTTTTTAGGTTAGATGATAAATCCCGTAAACACTCCGTTCTCGTAACCGTTCAGCTTAACGGTTCTGACCTCGTTATGTAAGTCGTCGCCGGTTATAACAGCAACCTCTAAAAATTCGGGTGTGTGTCCCACTGCGCGGCCGTCCTCGCAAAGCTCGAACAGCACTTCTTTCTGTGTTCCGATATATTCCTTTGCGCGTTCATAAGCGCACTCGCGCTGAAGGGCATCGAGCCTTGATGCGCGCTCGGCTTTTACAACGTCGGGCACCTGACCGTCCATATCTGCGGCAACCGTACCCGTACGCTTTGAATACGGGAATATATGCAAATGCGTAAAACCGATACGCTTCACAAAATCCGCGGTTTCCAGGTAGTCCTTTTCCGTTTCCGTTGGGAAGCCCTCAATAAAGTCAGCGCAGAAGGTAACTCCCGGTATCTTTTCGCGAAGGTTCCTCACATATTTTTCCACCATCGATGTATTATACTTGCGCTTCATCAGAGAAAGTATTCGATCACATCCCGACTGCATCGAAATGTGGAAGTTAGGTGCAAAATGCTCAAGCTTCGACACACGCTCCACAAATTCGGGGCGAAGTATCGACGGGTCAAGTGAGCCAAGTCTTATGCGCTCAATGCCCGAAAGCTTGTCCACTTCCTCAAGTAAGTCTATCAAACGGTAGCCGTCGGTGAAATCCTTGCCGTACGAAGCGGTTTCAATACCAGTAAGTACAACCTCTCGGTAACCGTTTCTGATAAGTCCGCGCGCCTCTGCAAGCACGTCCTCGGGTAACTTTGAGCGCACCTTTCCGCGTGCGAGGGGAACAATGCAGTATGTACAACGGTTGTCACAGCCATCCTCAATCTTCACGTACGCACGTGTGCGCTCGGAGGAATGTATAGTCATCGGCTCAAACTCTGCCACATTTATATCGTCAACCTTTATGCTCGCACTGGCGTTCTTCTCGCCTGAAGCGATAAGTCCGAGTGCAGCGTCAACAAGCCGTGTCTTGTTTGAGTTTCCGCAAATGAAGTCAACTCCGTCGATACCGGCAGCCTTAGGAGCGCTCATCTGCGCATAGCATCCAGTGACAAGCACATACGCGTCGGGATTGTGCCTTGCGGCGCGTCTTATCATCTGGCGGGTTTTTCTGTCGCTTTCCGCGGTAACTGTGCAGGAATTTATAATATAAACGCCACACTTTTCGGAAAACTTTCCGATAGTGAAGCCGTGTCTTTCAAATTCTTCGGCTATTGCCTGACTTTCGTATTGATTAACCTTGCAGCCGAGAGTAATTATGCCAACTCGGCGCTTAATTTTGCTGTCCACTTTGAATACCTCTGGATATCACTGAAAAAAATGCTAACGTAATGTGTATACAGGTACACATTATATATATTGTACCATTTTTCGAGATTTTAGTAAATATCCAATATGCCAAAGTTTGTATTCAGCGCGGAACATATAATGATGAATTTGAACAATATACACAATTTTGCCATTTGGTTTTAGTTATACTATCAAAACGCACATCAACGCGCAAAATCTACTATATATATTATAAATGCCCAGCGCGTTTTTGTCAACACTAATCGGGGATTTATGTATGTATTTACTTCACATTTTCTATAATTGTATTTACGCGTTTGTGCTTGCAAATAGTTTTTGGTAAAAAACCTCTTGACAAATTATTACTGCCATGCTATAATTTAAGTGTACTAATACGCATAGTACACCAAGTACACCATAGAGGAGGTCAGTGCATGAGTGTCATAAGCGTTGACACAAGG
>JAZNLM010000116.1:0-2076 GCA_045579105.1 Candidatus Flemingiibacterium sp. | reverse complement strand
CGATAAGTCATACGGAGAGGAGATAATGGCCTGCGTTATACTCAAGGAGGGTGAGACAAGCACAGAGGAAGAGATCAAGAAGTACGTGCTCGACCATATGGCAAAGCATAAGGTGCCCAGATACGTGGCATTCGTTGATTCCTTCCCAATGAACGCGGCGGGAAAGATACTCAAATACAAGATGCGCGAAGAGGCGGTTGAGTATTTGAAGCTTCACGAGGCTGCGGGTATCGTTACCGCTTAATATTTAAACCGTCCGTTTAAGCGGACGGTTTTTGCCATTTGCGCGTAAATGCGCGCGGGCAAAACGGGAAAATATGGGCAACCGACTCAAAGTCGTTGTTTTTTAGCCATTTAACCCTATGCTTTCCATGGCTATGCCAAAGATGCATCGGTCTGCTTACAGAGTGATAGTACCACAGAGCGATTATTAGGTGGATGTTGTTTGGAGTGCTAAAAAGTTGAGTGTGGTTTAGGATATATTTTTCGTTAAACTACTTGTCTTATGGCGGTAAATGTGATAGAATAATTATATATGAAAAATGGAGGACGGACGCGTGTTTGATAATTTGCTCCCAACAAAGATATACAATAATATTTATGCGATAACGCCCGAGGAATTAAAAACTCTCGGGGTGTGCGCGCTGATACTTGATATTGACAACACGTTAGTTACATACGACGATCCGAAACCCACAGAGAGTGTTGCTAAATGGCTTGCGGATATGCACGCAGCTGGTGTCCAGACGGCTTTCGTTTCAAATAATCACGCACCGAGAGTCGAGAGCTTTTGTGAGGGACTTGACTGCTATTTTCATGCGGATGCGAAAAAGCCGTCTGGACGATATTTCCGTGCGGCTATGGCGCATATGAAAACGGAAATACATAACACCGCTTGTGTGGGCGATCAGCTTTTTACGGACGTCTGGGCAGGCAAACGCCTTGGTATAAAAGCGTTTTTGGTTTCTCCCATAAAGGATAAGCGTACGCCCTTTTTTAAGGCAAAGCGACTGCTTGAGAAACCGTTTTTAAGGGTATATTACAGAAGGGTAAAGAGTAACGGAAAGGGAAGGGCGTAATTATGTCAAATGCAAAATTTGGAGTTGCGGGAAGTTCGGACAGCTTCTTCGCAGACGGTAAAAAGCATACACACGAAGCACCGGAGTGGCTTGCATCACGGGGCGTTGATGCTTATGAATATCAGGCAGGCCGCGGATTTATGGCTGGTGAGGCATCTATGCGTCGTGTCGGAGACGAAGCAAAGAAGCATGGCATACTTATGTCGCTTCACGCACCGTATTTTATCTCGCTTTCGAGTACCGAACTTGACAAGCGTCTCAACAGTATTGAATATGTCAAAAAGAGCCTTTTTGCGGCAGAATGTCTTGGCGCGGACACCATCGTAGTTCACACGGGCAGTGCGGCAAAAATAAGCCGCGCACAGGCTATGGAATACGCTGCTGACACGCTTTACAAGCTCTTCGAGGAAATCGGCTCGACGGACGTACACATCTGTCTTGAAACTATGGGTAAATTAAATCAGCTCGGCACGCTCGAAGAGGTTATAGAGCTTTGCAAGGTATCTCCGTGCCTCCGTCCTGTGGTAGACTTCGGACATCTTAACTGCCGTGGAAGATTTGAAAGCGGCGTGTTCGACGGTATCGACGAAACTCCAACGGGCGGCGTTTTTGCCACCGTGGACGATTATCGCGCCGTGTTCGACAAAATCGGTGACCGTCTTGGCGATAAGTACGTAGAGAATCTGCATTGCCATTTTTCCAAAATCGAATATACAAAGCAGGGCGAAAAGCGCCACGTCAATTTTAAAGACGAAGGCTTTGAGCCACCGTTTGAGCCGCTTATTGAGGCGATAATCAAAGAAAACATTTCGCCGCGTATAATTAGCGAATCCGCAGGCGACCAAACTGAGGATGCTTTGGCTATGAAGGAATATTACCTTTCGAGAAAGGAAAAATGATTATGAAAATTCTCGTTATGAACGGTCCTAATATAAACCTCACGGGGGAGCGAAAGGCGGAGCATTACGGCACGCTGACGCTTGACGAGATAAACGCA
>JAZNLM010000115.1:0-13977 GCA_045579105.1 Candidatus Flemingiibacterium sp. | reverse complement strand
CGCTTGGCCTCCGACTTGGGTCATATTTTGTAGGAGAATTGGTGATGGCCGCGATAGCAGCGCATTCAATCAGCGAAAGCTCGGATACATCCTTGTTGAAGTAGGTGTAGGCAGCCGCCTGAACTCCGTAGCAGTTCTGCGAGAGATAGATGTTGTTCATGTAAAGTTCAAGTATCTCCGTCTTATCGAGCTGCTTTTCGAGATTAAGCGCGCGCAGAATCTCCTGAATCTTACGTTGGGGGGTGTAGTCCTTATCGTCCGTCAGATTTTTAATAGTCTGCTGTGTGATAGTCGAAGCACCGCCGGCGTCCTCCCACAAAGGAAGGAAATAGTTGATTATAGCCTTGCCTGTACGCCAGATGTCAATACCGCTGTGGCTCCAGAAGCGCCTGTCCTCAACGGCAACATATGCGTCGACAAGGTCCTCGGGGATTTGCGTGTAGGAAACCCAAACGCTGTTCTCCGAACCGAAGAGCTGCTCGCCCTTTAACTCGACCATACTGCCTATACGGTTTTCACGGTCGGAATAATCCATATAATAGATTTTCGTGGTCTGACTTGAATTTACGCGGAATATCGCGGGATCTATCGCCGGATCGATGTAATTTTTAACGTACACCGCAAACACCGTGGCAACTATAATTCCCGTGATGAGGCATATAAGACCGGCGGTAAGAACGGCGTTCAGTACATATGAAAGGAGCCGTCCTGCAACCTTGCCTGCAAGCTTGCCCGAATTTTTAACCTCGCTTGTCCAATTTATATCGTTACTAGGTCTTCGCTTATTGCTGTTCAATTTACGTTTCCCTTTCCTATCGGAGTTATTTCATCAATTATACCGCAATATAATTAAGATTTTATGAATTATTCTGCCGATACTTGAAAATTTATTCCTTGATTTCCCCTGGTTCTACTATATCAATAGCTGTTTCTTTCTTTGTGCCGAGGTAATATATACACGAAATTACCATAATCACCGCGCCTACGGCAATACTGCCGAGTGGAAGCGCGAAAGCAAAGTGTATGCTTTCGGGTGTCTGTGCGAACGTCTTAACAAGCAGGTAGTTGTAAAAATTATCTGCAAGACGTAATATAGGGCTGCCAACGAGCACCGAAAGACCAATAAACGTAATGTATCTCGCAATTTTTTCGCCATGCGCGCCTGTCGATACCTTTTTGAATATCTTCGATAGAAACAGCGATACGGGTGCTATTATCGCGCACCCACACGCAAACATCATGAGCTCTGCATAGATAACAGTTTTGATATCGGCAAGAGTAACGCTGTCGTAAGCGCTGTCAATACGAATCCCATTGCCAATGGTAATGGAATACACGTTATCCTCAAGCTTCATAAACGGCGGAAGCATCATTTGTTCGGCAGGAGTGTTCACAAGCAGCATAATAAGTGCCACTATGCCCGAAAGCACAATACATACAATCGCAATATAATACGCCGCTGTAAGAACAGCCGATACTGTTTTTATAAGCGCACCGCTTGGATTTATACTTCTTTTCTCTTTTTTACCCATAACAGTTCTCCTTTTCAGTATTTTTATTTCACGACCACGTTATCGTTACCGAGGAGCTCACGAAGCTCTCCTATAACGAATGGTGTAGCGCCCAACCGCACACCTGTCATTCGCTTGTATTCCGATGTGGATTTATCGTAGAATATAACCTCTGCCGTACCGTCGCAGAAGATAAGGCAAAGATTTTGCGCCTTTCTAAAAAGTCTGTTGTCTGTCGCGGTACTGTCAACACGAAGATATACCTTGCTTGGTGCGCTAGTCACGCTCGGTACACTGGGTGCAGGTTGCGGCTTCACCGGTGCCGGTGCCGTATTGTACACTGACACACGGACTGCTGGCGGCGGCGCGGCAACGCCGCTTACGTGGTACACGTTGCCCGAACTCTCGGAGTTCTTGGTT
Source organism: Candidatus Flemingiibacterium sp. (assembly GCA_045579105.1). Classification (GTDB taxonomy): domain Bacteria; phylum Bacillota; class Clostridia; order Oscillospirales; family CAG-272; genus Flemingiibacterium. The sequence continues at coordinate 12,046 of JAZNLM010000115.1, read as the reverse complement.
ATAAGAGCCTCGCGTACTTTGGTCTGCGTGCTGACTTTAGGTGGTGTAGGGGGCGTTGTCCGTCCGTATATGCCCGAAGCACCCGATTGATTTAAAGGCAATTGCGAGTTAGCGTTAAAGCTTCTGTCGTCGTCCAGTGCGAACACACTTTGGCATAATAGCTTCGGCTCCTCATCGTCGCGCATCGAAAGCTGTCCCGTGACGCACAGCGCCGCATCGGGCGCAAACATATAGCCCATCTGCTCAAAGGTTTTTGGGAAGACTATTACCTCAATCTCTCCAAATCTGTCTTCAAGAGTTGCAAACGCCATCTGCGCGCCGTTTTTCGTGGCCTTGGACTGCCTTCTCGTCACAATACCGCAAATAGTTAGCGTTTGTTTGTCAGAGAAGCTCTTTTCGCCTTCGTCTTCCTCGTCAAACGCCGCCATAATTGCGTTTATCTCCGTTGGAGATATTTTCGCCACGTGGTGCGAGTAATCCTCGAGCATGTGTCCCGAGAAGTAGATACCCGAGCACTCTTTTTCATATTTTAGCTTTTCCCTGAAGGAAAGCTCAGACACATCAGGATATTTAAAGGCTTCCTTTGAGGTGCCGCCCTCAAGTCCCATAGAGAATAAGTCAAGCTGTCCTTCAATGTTTGTTCTACCGAGTTGCTGATAATGGTCTATGATTCGCTCGTATGTGAGCAAGAGTTTGCTTCTGTAAACGCCAAGTCCATCAAACGCTCCGCTCTTGATAAGCGCCTCAAGCTGACGTTTGTTCATATCCTTGGCATACATACGCTCCACGAAATCCTCAAATGACGAAAACGGTCGCTCTCGTCTTTCGGTTACTATGCGTTCAATAAATCCCTCTCCGAGATTTTTAAGCGCAAGCAAACCAAAGCGTATATATCTCGAGCCGTCCTTCACGATAGCTCGGTAATCGGCGGTGGACTCGTTTATATCGGGCGGAAGTATACGTATCTTATAACGCGAACACTCCGCAACATATTCCGCGGTTTTTGCCGCACTTCCCATAACGGAAGTCATCAGCGCCGCGAGATATTCGGTGGGATAATGGCTTTTCAAATACGCCGTACGGTAGGAAATCAGTGCATACGCCGCGGCATGGCTCTTGTTGAACGCGTAGGAAGCGAAGCCTGACATCTCATCAAAGAGTTCGTTTGCCACTGTTTCACTTATACCGTTTCTCGCCGCGCCTGCGACGAATACTGCGCGTTCCTTCTCCATTTCCTCTGCTTTTTTCTTAGCCATCATACGGCGAACAAGGTCAGCGCGTCCGAAGGTGTACCCTGCCACGTTTCGGCAGACCTGCATTACCTGCTCCTGGTAGACCATACAGCCGTAAGTTACATCCAGTATTGGCTTGAGCAGCGGTGTTTTATAGGTGATTTTATGGCGATTTCTGCGGTTTTCGATGTATTTCGGGATAGACTCCATCGGGCCTGGGCGATACAGCGATATTGCCGCTATGATGTCCTCGATTGTGTCGGGGCGAAGCTGTGTGAGCATCTGGCGCATACCACCAGATTCGAGCTGAAATACGCCATCGGTGTTGCCCGATGAGATAAGCTCATACGCCGCCTTATCGTCAAGCGGCAAAGCATCCACGCAAAAATCAGGCTCACGCTCACGGATTTGCTTCTCCGTATCGGAAATTATGGTAAGATAACGCAGTGCAAGGAAATCGAACTTCAGCAGTCCAAGCTTTGCCACAGTATCCATATCAAACTGTGTTACGGGAATATCGCCGTTCACGGCAAGCGGCACATATTCGCTGACGGGTTTATCGGTAATAACCACTCCTGCCGCATGTGTGGACGAATGGCGCGGCATACCTTCAAGCGCACGCGCCGTATTGATAAGCCGCTTGACCTTTGGGGAGTCCTCGTACATTTCGCGAAGGTCACGGCTTACTTTAAGTGCGCCGTCTAGTGTGATATCAAGCGCGTGTGGGATATTTTTTGCAACCGCATCAGTTTCGGCATAGGACATTCCGAGCGCCCGTCCGACGTCGCGGACTGCGGCTCTTGCCGCCATAGTACCGAACGTTACTATCTGCGCCACGTGGTCGTCGCCGTAACGCTCGCGAACGTAGTCAATAACCTCGTCACGGCGGTTATAACAGAAATCAATATCAAAGTCGGGCATACTTACACGCTCGGGATTAAGGAAACGCTCGAAAAGGAGTTCAAAATGAAGCGGGTCAAGGTCGGTAATGCCAAGCAGAAATGCCACAAGGCTTCCCGCGCCTGAGCCTCTGCCGGGACCTACGGGTATGCCTTTTTTCTTTGCGTATCCGACGAAATCCTGAACTATCAAAAAATAGTCCGCGTAACCCATGCGCCCTATAACGTCAAGCTCGTATTCTATTCGCTCAAGGTATTCGCTCTCGGGATGCTTGTCCGTATATGTTATCGCACAGCTGTCAAGTCGGCGCGAGAGCCCGTCAAAAGTGAGCTTGCGTAGATATTCTTTACCCGAAAATCCGTCGGGTGGGTTAAATGCAGGAAGGTATATTTTAGAGAAATCGAAGTCGAAATTGCATTTCTCGGCGACCTTCGCGGTGTTCTCGATAGGACTTCCAAGCTCCTCGTCATCAAGATGTCCGAAAAGCACGTGCATTTCTTCGGTGGTTTTATAGTAAAACTCGTCCGTTTCAAAGCCGATAGGTCTGCCGTCGGTTATAACGTTGTTGGTCTGTATGCACATCAGTATCGCCTGACTATCCGCGTCCTCGCGGCGCAGATAATGTGCGTCATTGGTTGCAACCATGGGTATAGAAAGCTCACGTGAGAGCTTGATGATACCGTGGTTGACCGTTTTTTGTTCGTCGATACCGTGGTCCTGAATTTCAAGGTAATAGTCGTCGCCGAAAAGCGACTTCATCTTCATCGCGTGCTCGCGCGCCGCATCGTAGTCGCCGTCAACAAGAGCGCGTGGAATATATCCCGCAAGACACGCGGACAAAGCGACAAGTCCTTCGTGATGCGCTTCAAGAAGCTCCATATCTATACGCGGTTTGGAGTAAAAGCCCTCTGTAAACGCGCTTGTAACCATAGAAATGAGATTTTTGTAGCCGACTTCATTCTTACAGAGAAGCACAAGGTGATAACTACCGCTGTCCTCGCCGTGGTCACGGTCGAAGCGTGTACGTCTTGCCAGGTACACCTCGCAGCCGATTATAGGCTTTATGCCCTCTTTCCTGCACGCATTATAAAAATCCACAACTCCGTACATTACACCATGGTCAGTGATAGCAACAGCCGTGTGTCCGCACTCTTTTGCGCGCAGAGGTATTTCGGCGATGCGGCACGCTCCGTCGAGAAGACTGTATTCACTGTGCAGGTGTAAATGTACGAATTTCATTTTTATTTCCTCGTTTATTGGGGGATAGGAGTACGGCCGCCTTTTGAAAAAAGCTCCGCAAAAACTTTATAGGGCTTCGCCAACTTTGGCTAAACGCTTCGATTGTTGGCTATTTACGCTCTAGGTAGCCGGGGACCTCGCCGGCATCCGTGCCGACACCCGGCAACTGTTTTGCGGTAAGTATTCGTTTTGCTATATCTTGGGCGCTTGCGTGTTTGAAGTTTAGTTGTGGTTACGCCTTCCACCCCATAATCTTTTTAAGGCGATGGTTAACGCCGGATTTTGTAATTGGCGGATTGTGAAGCTCGGCAAGCTGTAATAATGTGGCATCACTATTTTCAAGGCGAAGTTCAGCGGTAATCTTAAGCTCGTCCGGCAATCGTTCAAGTTCTCCGCTTGCCTTAAGCGCACGTATCGCATTTATCTGCGCGCTGGCGGCTTTTGTCGTCTTTTCTATGTTCGCGAACTCGCCGTTTGCGATTCTGTTCATGCCCGAACGAAGCTCACGCTCGATTTTTTTATTCATTATAGTAAATGCGGCATTATTCGCTCCGATGAACGCAAGAAAATTCTCTATACTCTCGCTGTCCTTATAGTAGAGCACATGCTCCGTTTTGCGTGTCATACGCTTTGGAGCAAAGCCGTGAATGGACAGCAGGTCCGCAAAACTCAAGCACTGTGCCTCATTAGTAAAATTCATTTCAAGGTGATATCCCTTATCAGGGTCGCTTATCGTTCCTGAAGACAAAAATACTCCGCGCACAAACGCCGCCTGACAGTTCTGGCATTTTAGTGCCTCTGATTTTATATTATGCAAAGGCTCGTTTGCGTCGTAGCGAAGGTTATAGAAAAGCCGCTCAAGCTCTTTTTTCTGTACAACGGTTATTTTACAGCTTCGCCGTTCGTCGTCCTCTCCGCTTTTTTTCTCGGTAACGTACATATTGGCATCAATACCTTGAAATTCACGGAGCCACTTTACGGCGAGTGTTGCAAGCTCATAACTCGTGGTAACGAGCTTTAAGCGCTCACGCGCAAAAATGCCTGCTCCGTAAAGCATACCGTAAAGTACCGCACGGCGACAGTGGTCCTGTTTTGTCGCCTCTGACAAACTGACGAGATTTGCCTTCGTTTCCTGTGAAAAAGACATATCTATCTCCTCAATCATCGGGAGATACCCGATGTTATTTAGTTATATCTCGGTGTATGGTAACGGTATTATAGCCACTATCCTTAATATGCGCCGCAAGCGCTTCGGCAAGTGCCACCGAGCGGTGTTTGCCGCCTGTACAGCCGATAGCAACAATAAGCTGTGTCTTTCCTTCCTTTGAGTAAAGTGGAAGCAAATAGTCTATCATATCGTAAAGCTTATCTTTGAAATCCGTCATTTCCTTGTGAGAGAACACAAAATCGCGAACGCTATCCTCTAGTCCTGTGTGCTCGCGAAGTTCCGGGCAGTAGTACGGATTCGGGAAGCAGCGTACGTCAAAAACGAGGTCAGCCTCGCTCGCCGCACCGTGCTTAAAGCCAAACGACATACACGTAACGAGAAGTGCGCCCGTTCGTTCGGCACTTACTATCCCGAGTATTTTTTCCTTTAGCTGTGCAGGGGATAGCTTCGTGGTGTCAACCACATAATCCGCGCGCTTCGATGCAGGTGCTAAAATGCTTCTCTCACTTGCAAGCGCCTCCATTATGCTTATGTTTTTTGCCGCAACAAGTGGGTGCGTGCGGCGCGTGAACTTGTATCTGCTGATAATAACATCGTCCGCGCAGTCAAGAAATACCGTTCTGCAATTAAATCCCTGCGCGCGAAGTGCGTCAAGCTCTGTAAACAGCGTTTCAAACTCGACTTCACCGCGTATATCCACGATATAGGCAACCTTGTGAAGCTTTTCCGCCGATGAACTGCAAAGCTGTGCAAACTTTGATATAAGCTTTGCGGGCATATTGTCAATACAGTACCAGCCAAGGTCCTCAAGCGTATTCGCCGCCTGCGATTTTCCGGCACCCGACATTCCCGTAATTATAAGAAATTCCATTTCTCTCTCCGTCACTTTATATATCTTACCTCGCACTCAATTTCGAGTGCGAATTTCTCATAAACTTCGCTTTTGATAATCTCAATGAGTCGGAGAATGTCTTTGGCGGTTGCACCGCCCTTGTTGATGATAAAGCCTGCGTGCTTTTCGGAAACCTGCGCGCCGCCGACACATCTGCCCTTAAGTCCTGCCTCGTCAATCTTCTGCGCGGTGATAAACCCGTTTCCGCGTTTAAAGACACTTCCGGCACTGGGATATTCAGGCGGCTGCTTGTCGCGTCTGCGTGACATATAGTCTGCCATAGTAGCTTCGATTGCCGCCTTGTCGCCCGGCTGAAGCTTAAGCTTCGCAGACAAAATCACCTTATCGCTGTCCATATATGCGCTGTGGCGGTATGCGAAATTATGCTCATCACCTATGAGTTTACCGCACTCGCCTGATACAAGGTCGTAATATCTGCTTTCCACCACGACCTGTGATATTTCTCCACCATATGCGCCGGCGTTCATATAAATACCGCCGCCCACACTTCCGGGGATACCGTATGCAAACTCAAGTCCCGAGAGCGAATTTTTCGCCGCAACATAAGCAAGCTTTGTGAGCGGAACACCTGCATCCGCGGTGATGTATTCCCCGTCGACCTCGCACGAGCGCATACCCGAGAGTATCACAGCCGCACCGTCGAATCCTTCGTCTGCGACCAGCACGTTAGTACCGTTGCCGAGTATAAGTGTGCGAACTCCGCCATCACGGAGTATCTTAAACGTCAAGCACGCTTCATCGGCATTCTTTGGAAACGCCGCAATATGCGCCGGACCACCTATACGAAAGCTCGTATACGGTGCAAGAACAGCATTCTCGCTGTATTCAATTTTAGCATCCGCAAGGCGTTCCATAACGCTAGTGTAGTTCATACGTTCTCCTTCAGAGTAACATCTCAAGTAATTCTGTGTAGCTCGTAACAGTTTTTGTGGGATTCATTCCGGTAGTGTTCTGTGTATTTTTAGGGTTGTACCAAACGGTGTCAATACCGGCGTTTATACCGCCGAGAATATCGTGCGGCAGTGAGTCGCCGATGATAACGGCACCGTGGCGCTTATATTCTCCTATACGCCCGAAAACGTAGTCGAAATACTCGCACATCGGCTTTGCCGCCCCCGCGTCCTCGGACACGAATATATCTTTAAAATATTCGTGTATCGGAGAGAGAAAGAATCTCTTCTTCTGCGTGTGCGACACGCCGTTGGTGACAATATACATTTCGTAATTCTTCGAAAGCTCACGGCACAGCTCCTCAGCGCCATCAAAAAGCTTTGACACGTTAGCAAGCTCGTCAACGTACTCGCTGTTAAGAAGCGAGCTTGATACGTCTACCTTCTTGCCAATGGCAGCGAAAAACAGTCCGAAGCGATTGCTTTGCAGATATTCCTTTGTAATCTGGCCTCGGCCAAGCTGCTCCCATAAATCGTCGTTTATACAGACGTAACGCTCAAAATCCCCATTATCCAATTGTATGTCGTGTGAGGACATAACTATTCCGAACGCATCGCGCTCGGCGGCATCGAAATCAAAAAGCGTTCTGTCCGCGTCAAAAAGCAGGGTGGTGTATTTTTTCATCGTGCGATAAACTTGTGGAATACCTTCTTGCCCTTCTTGATTATAACGCCCTCAGAAAGCTTTGCGCCTTCAACTACAGCATCAAAGCGCTCAACCTTAACGTCGTCAACAGAGATACCACCCTGCTGGATAAGGCGCTTTGCTTCCCCCTTAGACGGAGCAAGCTTGCCTGCAACAAGAAGGTCAACAACAGTGGTGTCAACAGCCTCAACCTCGGTGGTGGGCATATTCTCGCTAGAACCGCCGCCCGAGAATACTGCGCGAGCCGCTTCGAGCGCCTTATCTGCTTCTTCCTTGCCGTGTACCATATTGGTAAGCTCGTACGCAAGAATTTCCTTTGCCTTGTTGAGCTGTGCGCCTTCCCAAGTAGACATCTCGCGAATCTGTTCCATGGGAAGGAAGGTGAGCATACGGATGCACTTCAAAACATCCGCATCGCCAACGTTTCTCCAGTACTGGAAGAAGTCAAACGGAGAGGTCTTGTTGGGGTCAAGCCATACAGCGTTGCCCGCGGTCTTACCCATCTTCTTGCCATTAGAGTCGGTGAGAAGAGTAATAGTCATAGCGTAAGCGTCCTTGCCAAGCTTCTTTCTGATAAGCTCTGTGCCGCCAAGCATATTCGACCACTGGTCGTCTCCGCCGAACTCCATATTACAGCCGTACTTCTTGAACATATAGTAGAAGTCGTAGGACTGCATTATCATATAGTTAAACTCGAGGAAGGAAAGTCCCTTCTCCATTCTCTGCTTATAGCACTCCGCTCGAAGCATATTGTTTACAGAGAAGCAAGCACCAACCTCGCGGAGAAGCTCAACGTAGTTGAGGTTTAAAAGCCAATCAGCGTTGTTTACCATCATCGCCTTGCCTTCTCCAAACTCGATGAATCTCTCCATCTGGCGTTTGAAGCACTCTGCATTGTGGTCGATGTCTTCCTTGGTAAGCATCTTGCGCATATCGGTACGTCCCGACGGGTCGCCGATCATAGTTGTACCGCCGCCGATAAGTGCGATAGGCTTATTGCCTGCCATCTGCAGACGCTTCATAAGTGTGAGCGCCATAAAGTGACCTGCGGTGAGGGAGTCTGCGGTGCAGTCAAAGCCGATGTAGAATGTCGCCTTGCCTTCGTTTATCATCTCGCGGATGTGCTCCTCGTCAGTTACCTGCGCGATAAGTCCGCGCTCCACGAGCTCTTCGTATAATTTCATCTTTTTGTACCTTCCTTGTTTATGTGATTTTAATTATTTACTTTGGAATTACGGTCGCTTTTTGTGCACATCGCGCTGCGATGTGCGAAAGCTGTCCGCAAAATCTTTATAGGACGCTGTCGCTTCACAGAGTGTTTGGCTAAACGTAGTCCACGCTCTCGGTATCCGGGTCTCTGCTCGCGTTTTCTCCTTCGCTCCCCTTACCCACCGTCAATCATTTCCGCAGCAGTCTTGATAAGGGTTTCAGTTATGTTGATACCGCCCATTATGCGAGCGACCTCGTTTATGCGTCCGTCGCGATCGAGAGGTGTTACTGTTGTGGAAACACGCTCGCCTGACTCGCGCTTTTCGATGAGGTAATGATTGTCAGCCCTTGCGGCTATCTGTGCCGCGTGAGTTACACACAATACCTGCGCATTTCCCTTCTTTGCAAGCTCCCGAAGCTTGATGCCGATTTTTTCCGAAGTCTTGCCAGACACACCCGTGTCAACCTCATCGAATATCAGTGTCCCAAGCCCGTCTGACTCGAATAGGACACTCTTTATCGCAAGCATTATTCGCGAAAGCTCACCGCCCGATGCTATCTTCACAAGCGGTTTCGGCGGTTCGCCTTTGTTCGTCGATATGAGGAACTCCACATCGTCGATACCGTTTTTGCCGTACAACGGCTCATTACCGTCTGCACGCTTTGTCAGCGTGCACTCAAACACAACTCCGCCCATGTCCAGATAAGCAAGCTCTGACACAATCCGCTCGGAGATTTGCGCTGCCGCTTCTTGGCGTTTTTTCGATAGCGCCTCAGCACGGGTGAGCAGTATCGGCATAAGCGCCTCACGCTCACGCATCAGCTCTGCGAGCTTCTCCTCGCTCATTTCTATATTTTCAAGTTCTTCCTTCGCCCTCTCAAGGAACGAAAGAACATCAGCCACGCTGTCGCCGTATTTTCGCTCGAGCTTTGATATCGCATCGAGCCGCGTTTCAACTCTGTCAAGCTCTGCAGTGGGATCGGCACAATCGTCATCCCGAAGCGCATCCACCGCGAGCGCAATATCCTCAAGCTCACCGATAACCGTGTCGAGCCGCGATATAAGCGAATCCGCATCAGCCATTACGGGCGCAAGTGCTTCAAGCGCACGACTCGCACGCTTGCACTTTTCCATCGCCGCATTACCCTTTTCGTTTTGGTAGATTAGCGAGTATATTCCCTCGGAAAGCTCGAGTATCTTTTCGCTGTTCTGAAGCTTTTTGCGTTTTGCGAGAAGCTTTTCTTCCTCGTCGGGCTTTAGTTTCACAGCTTCTATCTCGTCTATTTGGAAACGCAAAAATTCAAGCCTCTGCGACTTTTCACGTTCGGAGCGCGTAAGCTCGGTTATCCCTCGCTCAAGCTCGCACAGCTTTGCGTAGCTCTCACGGTATGCCGAAAGCTCTGCGTCAACGCCTGAAAACCTGTCGAGATATCCGATATGATTGTCAGACACCAAAAGCGCCATATTGTCGTGCTGACCGTGTATACCGATGAGGTATGCCATAGCCTCGCGCATAAGCGTGAGTGGTATCACACGACCGTTAACGCGCGCCGTGGATTTACCCGCACTCGTGAGCGTACGCGAAAACATAAGTACGCCGTCTTCATCGGGAGATACACCAAGTTCACGAACAGCCGCGAGTTCACCATCAGATATATCCGTAAAGACCGCCGACACTTCTGCGCTGTCTTCGCCGTTCCGTATAAGCTCACGTGACTGCTTTGCGCCGCAGATGAGGTTTATACTGTCGATGATTATCGACTTACCTGCGCCCGTTTGTCCCGTCAGTACGGTAAAGCCGTCTGTAAAATCAATATCCGCCGACTTTATAACGGCAATATTCTCAATATGAAGTGACGAGAGCAAAAGCCTCACCGCCTTTCGTTACCAAAAAATCATTTGTCACCGAGTATTTCGTAAAGATCGTCCGCAAGTGACTGCGCCGCCTCGGGTGTTCGCATTACGATAATTATTGTGTCATCGCCGGCAACGCTTCCGACAACGTCATCGCGCTCCATAGAGTCAATAGCCGCCGCCGCGCCCTGCGCCATACCCGAATAGGTCTTGACCACCGCTATATTTCCTGCGCGATCCACTTTAAGCACAGTTTCGCAAAGAAGCATACGGAATTTCGAGCTGATGGTTTTCTCCTCTTTGTGCGGCAGGGCATATTTATATTTCCCAGCACTTCCTGCCACTTTAACAAGGCCAAGCTCACGTATGTCACGCGAAATCGTCGCTTGTGTAACCTTAAACCCCTTCTCGCGAAGGCGCTCAAGAAGCTCCTCTTGGGTTTCTATCTCGCTGCTTCCAATCAGCGACATTATTTCACTTTGACGGTATTCTTTCACTGCGCTTACCTTCTTTCCTTTAGTGTTTGTCTGCCATCTTATGGCGAAGTGCCTCGTAAAAGCCGCCTTTCTTGAGGCGTATGAAATCAACCGTAGCTTCACTCTTTCGAACCGTAACAGTTTCACCGTACATAAGCGCGTGCGCATCGCCGCCATCTGCGCTTATGTAAAGCTTTTCCTCTCGTATTGCGACATTCTTTATAATAAGCTCGGATTCTGCCGAAAACACAAGCGGTGTTGCGCTGAGAGAATGTGAGCATATAGGCGTTATTAAGAGCGCTTCCAGACGAGGGTCAACGACAGCACCGCCTGCGGACATCGAATACGCCGTCGAACCCGTGGGCGTTGCGGCGATAAGCCCGTCTGCGCGGTAGCTGTTAACCAAGTTCCCGTCGCAGTAAAGCTCTATCTCAACGATGCGAAACACCGATTCGCCGCCGAGAACGACTTCGTTAAGTGCGAAAAGAGATTCTTCGCCAATCTTTGCCTCTAACATCATTCTGTTTTCAACAGTGTAGTCGTCAGCACACAGCTTACCAAGCAAATCAAGCTCGTCAAGTTCAAGCTCCGCCATATATCCAATTCGTCCGAGATTTATCGCGACAATCGGTATTCTTCCCGCGGCACACGCGCGCGCCGCTCGAAGTATCGTTCCATCGCCCCCAAGAACTATCATAGCCTCGGGTACGCTGTATAGCTCATCGCCCGACACAAATCTGACCGTGCGGCAAATACCGTCACCAAGAGATGCCGAAAGCTCGGCTTTAAGTGACTCATGCATAAGTATTTGGGCGTTGCCGCAAAGTGTATTCACAACTTTGGTCGTGCCAAGAAAATCTATATCATTTGCAGTATTGGGATAGATACCAATAGTTTTCACTGAAATTCTCCCTTCAGAGAAATAGTCACGCCTCAAATGCGAGTTTTTTGATAAGAGTCCTGTCAAAACCGCCAACACGGTCAAATACCGCAAGATATTCGCGGTTTCCGTCACCGCCGAGTATCGGGGACGCGGTAAGTCCCGCACAGTAAAGCGAATTTTGTTCCGCGGAGTCAAGTACACGTTCTATAAGCTCGGCGTGAACGTTTCTGTCCTTGACTATGCCGTTCTTGCCGATATTCGCGCGTCCTGCCTCAAACTGCGGCTTTATAAGCGCCACAAATCGTCCACTTTCACCAAGAAGTCCCGATATCGCAGGAAGTATCAGCGTCAGCGAAATAAACGACACGTCGCAAACCACCATATCGCACATACCGCCGATGTCATCAGCTTTAACGTATCTTGCGTTTATGCCCTCATATGAGGTAACACGCGCATCGTTTTCGAGGGAAACGTCAAGCTGTGAGTGTCCTACGTCAACCGCACGCACGCGTGCCGCCCCGCGCTGTAACAAGCAATCGGTAAATCCGCCCGTCGATGCGCCGATATCCAATGCG
>JAZNLM010000114.1:0-3968 GCA_045579105.1 Candidatus Flemingiibacterium sp. | reverse complement strand
CCCGAGATCAGCACGTAAGTATTTGAGGCATAGGATAAGCCGTTCAATTTGATAATATCCATATTACACCACATAATTACATAGATATAATATTATATCATATTTTTTTTGATTTGTCTATATAAAACTGCAAAAAAAATCCGCAAGCCCAATAAGGACTTGCGGAAAAATTTAATTTGTTAAGGGTTAAGCGCTGCGTTGAGTTTTTTGAGTGCCTTGTCCAGACCCTTTGCAGACTGGACTGCAACAGAGCCCCAAGTCTGGTTGTTAGCAAGGGCATTTCTGAATGTAGACTGACCGATAAGGTCGGAGGAAAACAAACGGCCCATATCATAAACAATATTTTCTCTTACAAGGTCGTACATTGAAGCCGAAACCGGATCATCAACGTATCTGGTCTTGAGCGAAAGCTCGAATACCGCAGGAGTAACGATTCGATAACCCTCGGAAGCGAAGCATTCGATGAAGGCGGAAGCCATTTTTGGATCTTCTATATCACTCGGTATTGCATACAGAGTAAAGGGATTACCCATAGTGGTGTAGTATCTTTCCTGATCCTTGTCATATTTGGGGCAGGGAACGATAATGAAATCGCTGAAATCTGCTTTAGCAAGTCTGTAATGCGATACTCGCGCACGGTCGGTCATGAAAAGCAGACGTCCCTGACCGAAAGCATTCTGATGTACGGGTCCGCCGCCTTCCGAAGCATAGACACCATAATTGCTCTTATGGAAAAGCTCACAAAGCATAGCAACGGTATTTGCAACACGCTCGCCTGTATAGGTAGGAGAACCGACTATATCGCCCTCTGCATTTCTTTCGCAGATAGTAGCTCCCGAGCCGTAGAACCAGCCGTCAGCGTATGTGCCGGAGGTAATGTAAGCGAAGGTGTCTCCGGATTCCTTTGCGTAGCTCTTTGCACCGTCGCCGTCGGTATCCTCATAAACACCTTGGCACATTTCAATGAATTTTGCATAAGTCCAGTCGCTGTTTTCAACAAGGTCCTGAGGATTCTCAAGGTTGTATTTTTCAAGCAGATTGGTGTTTACAAAGCAAACGTACATCATTTCAAGTGCGTTACGCGAAATATCGCCGGAAGCAAAGTAAAGGTTATCTCCAAAAGTCGCCTGTTTGAGAAGAAGGTCGGACCACCAAGGTTGTTCAAAGTTGAGATATTCGCACTCGGACTCGAGCATATTGTAAAGGTAACCGCTCGAAGCGTTTTTTGCAACCGAAACCGAATAACCCGCAACAATATCAAACTCCTTCGCGTTGATAGAAACTGCATTGCCTACGTAAGCGTTCCAGTTCTTTACGTTGTTTGTGTTGCCGTTAACACGGATAAAGTTGAGTTTGAGGCCAAGTCTTTGCTCGACCTTGCTGTTTCTGTCATAGATCGACTGCTCAACAATGTCACCGCTGAGCTTTTCGTATTCAATAAAGAACTCCTCGTGCTCAACATCATCCCAAACGAGAAGTGTGATCTCATCGTTGAAATTAAGATCTGCGGGAAGATCGTCTTTATGGTAACCGTTTTCGTCCTTTGTGGGGTCGGAGGTAGTTACTTCTTCTGTTGAAACGGGAGCCTGCGTTTCTGCGTTCGAAGGACCTGCGGTGGTCTCCTCAGAAGGGGTGGTCTCAGCACATGCCGCAAAAGAAGAGATCAGCATTACAGATAATAAGAATAAGGAAATAAGTCGTATCGTCTTGCAGTTTTTCATTGGAAATATTCCTTTCTTTTTTAATATACTATATTTTAACATAATCATTATACTTTTGTCAAGAGTTTGTTTAAAGTTGTAAATAAAAATGCCTCAAGTCCAAGCGGACTTGAGGCAAAAGATATGTAGTAATTACTTGTTGAGCTTGTTGTTGAGGGTCTTGAGCTGTCTGGTAATAGCCTTAGCTGCCTGCTTAGCAACGGAACCCCAGTTCTGCTGACCTGCAACTGCGTTTCTGAATGTGCTCTGACCGATGAGGTCGGAGGAGAAGATTCTACCGATATCGTAGGTGATGTTTGCTCTGATAAGGTCATACATAATACCGGAGAGCGAGTCTGCAACGTATCTGGTCTTGAGGGAGATCTCAAAGACTGCGGGAGTAACCTGACGGTAACCCTCGGAAGCGAAGCACTCGATGAATGCGGAAGCCATCTTGGGATCATCAATGTCAGCTGCTATACCGTAAAGGGTGAAGGGGTTACCCATAACGGTGATGTACTTTTCCTGGTCCTTGTCATACTTGGGGCAAGGAAGAATTACAAACTCGGTGTCTCCGTAATCAGCAGCAAGCACTTTGTGGGATACACGTGCGCGCTCCATCATGAAGAGAACACGGCCCTCGCCGAAGGCTCTCTGGTGAGTAACCTTTGCGGTGTAGATACCATAATTGCTGTTGTAGAGAAGTCCGTAGAGTTTATCAAGGGTGTTAGCAACGCGCTCGCCGGAGAAGGAGGGGGACTCGATAATATCGCCGTCTGCGTTACGCTCACAGATGGTTGCACCTGAACCGTAGAACCAAGGGTCAGTGTGGATACCGGAGGTTACGTAACCGAATGTATCACCGCTTTCGGATTCACAGTTCTTGTTGCCGTCGCCATCGTCCTTATAAACTCCCTGGCACATCTCGATGAACTTGTCATAAGTCCAATCGCCGGGCTCAACGAGCTCCTGGGGATTCTGGAGATTATACTCTTCGAGAAGAGCGGTGTTTGCATAGCAAACGTACATCATCTCGAGCGCGTTACGGGAAATATCACCGGAAGCGAAATAGAGATTATCGCCGAATGTAGCCTGCTCAAGAAGAAGCTCGGACCACCAAGGCTGCTCAAAGTTGAGGTACTCGCAAGAGTCATCAAGCATATTGAAGAGATAACCGCTGGATGCACACTTAGCAAGAGTAAGGGAATAACATCCGATAACGTCGAATTCCCTTGCGTTGATGGAAACCGAGTTGTTAACGTATGCGCTGAAAGGTGAAACGTTGTCAGCGTCACCGTCTACACGGATGAAGTTGAGAGTCAGACCGAGTCTTTCCTCAACCTTGCTGTTTCTGTCATAGAGCGACTGCTCAACGATGTCACCGCTGAGGTCTTCGTAAGCAACTTCGAACTCCTCATGTTCAACGTCATTCCAAACAAGAAGAGTGATGTCTGTGTTGAACTTAAGGTCTTCGGGAAGATCGTCTTTCTTATAACCGTTGGCGTCGAGTGTGGGGTCTGTTGTGGTTTCTTCGACAGGAGCCTGAGTCTGTGCGCCTTCGCCCGAAGGAGAAGCAGTAGTTTCTTCAACTGAACCGGTGTTAGCGCAAGAAGCCAATGCCGATGTCATCATTACCGCAAGCATAAGCATAGCGATAAGACGAATGATGGTTGTCTTTTTCATAATAAATACATTCCTTTCACGTATTTTCAGATACAATATTATAACATAAATAGCTAACAATTGTCAATATCTTTTTAGAAAAACCGCACTTTGCTTAAAAATTGCGCTTGAAAATTGTGCACATCTTACAAAAAGCCAAGCCGCCCGAAGGCGGCTTGGAAAGATATGTTAATTCAATTATTCAGCAGCTTCAGCTTCCTCTTCAGAGGTGGTCTCGATGTCAAGATACTGGATGTAATCCTTGAGCTTCAGTTTAGCGAAGTTACGGAAACCAAAGTAGTTGGAAGTATATCCGGAAAGATCACCGGAAACGATGTAAGCATTCTGATTGAAGATGATCGGAATGATGGGCATATCACCGATAAGCATTGTTTCAGCCTCGTGAAGCTTAGCGGCACGTGCTGCAGCATCGGTCTTATTAGCGAAGATCTCTTCGAGAAGAGCTTCGTATTCCTGGCTGTCATAGCCGGTCTTGTGAGGAGAGTCCTCATAGATACCGGTGAGAGCAGCTTCCTTCATATCCTGGCCCTGTCCGGAAAGCGAACGTGCAAAAGGAGCAAGCATAGAGAATGCATCAGCGGTGGG
>JAZNLM010000113.1:0-20619 GCA_045579105.1 Candidatus Flemingiibacterium sp. | reverse complement strand
TGCAGGTACACGACGAACTTATCGTCGAAGCCTCGGAAAAAGACGCTGATGCGGCGAAGGAGCTTCTTGTTCGTGAAATGGAGAATTGCGTGGACATTTCCGTGCCGCTTACGGTATCTGCTGCTGTCGGAAAAACGTGGTACGACTGTAAGGATTGACAAATACGCATGTCTATGATATAATATATCATTATATAATGTTTATTATCAAGGTATTATGCGAGGGCGTTTATGATAATTCTCGGAATAGACCCGGGCATCGCTATAGTCGGATACGGCATAATCGAATACAAAAATTCACGTTTCACAACGCTTGCGCATGGTTCTATTCAGACACCGGCGCATACGGACGTCGAGGCGCGTCTTGAGATGATTTATAATCAGCTCGACGACCTTATCAAGATGTATCATCCCGATGAAATGGCTATTGAGGAGCTTTTCTTTAATACCAACCAAAAGACAATGGTTCCGGTTGCCGAAGCGCGCGGAGTTATACTCCTTTGCGCAAAGCAAAATGGACTTAATATCAGCGAATATACGCCGCTCCAAGTCAAGCAGTCTGTCGTAGGTTACGGCAGAGCGGTTAAAAAGCAGGTTGTGAGTATGGTTGCGCTTCTTTTGAAGCTTGAAAACGCGCCGAAGCTCGACGACACCTGCGACGCACTTGCTATTGCAATCTGTCACGCAAACACAGGTAATTCGAAAATGCGCGGCTACTATAATCAGAACTATTACACCAACAGAACGAAATAAGGGGAAGCGACTATGTACTATCACGTAAACGGCGAACTTTGTCATACCGAGGCACATACCGCGGTCATTGACTGCGGTGGCGTTGGATACAAGCTGACAGTTTCAGGCACTACGCTTGCGGCTATCGGCTCGAAGCTCGGTCAAAAAGTCAAGCTTTATACATATCTGGCTGTTCGCGAGGACGCTATGGAGCTTTTTGGCTTCTATACGGAGAGTGAACACGCTGCGTTTACACAACTTATTACCGTATCGGGCGTTGGTCCGAAGGCTGCCATATCAATACTTTCTACGCTCACGCCAGAGCAGTTCGCGGCAGCTGTATGCTCGTCCGACACAAAGGCGCTCGGCAGAGCAAACGGTATCGGTGCGAAGACTGCTGCGAGAATCGTGCTCGAGCTTAAGGACAAGCTTGCAAAGGAGTTTGGTTCGGATACAGCGAGCGCAATTCCTGCTGTTACTGTAAATACCGGCAAGCTTTCAGATGCCGTAAACGCGCTCCTGGTGCTCGGTTATTCGAAATCCGAAGCAACTGAAGCTCTTTCCGGTATCGACACTACGAATATGCCACTTGAGGCGCTTATAACCGCGGCACTCAAGCGTTTAATGAAATAAAACAGAAGGAGGGAAGCGCGTGAACTATTTTGATGAAGATAACGAATCTCAAAACCGACTTATGGATACGTCTTACACGCCCGAAGATGCGGACAGCGACAGAAGTCTGCGTCCGACGACACTTGAAGAATACGTAGGACAGTCCAAGGCGAAGGAAAACCTAAAAATAAGTATCGATGCCGCAAGAATGCGTGACGATACACTTGACCACGTGCTTCTTTACGGCCCTCCAGGTCTTGGTAAGACAACACTTTCAAATATAATCGCAAACGAACTTGGCGTTAACATACGCGTGACAAGCGGACCTGCAATCGAAAAACAGGGCGATCTTGTTGCGCTGCTGACCAACTTAAATGAGAAAGACGTACTTTTTATTGATGAGATACACCGTCTGCCTCGTCAGGTCGAGGAGATTTTGTACCCCGCGATGGAGGACTACGCCGTTGATATAATCATCGGTAAAGGTCCGTCAGCACAGAGTATACATCTGCCGTTGCCGAGGTTCACTCTAATCGGCGCGACTACGCGCGCAGGACAGTTAACAACCCCGCTTCGTGACCGTTTCGGTGTTTTATTGCGCCTTGAGCTTTACACAGTCGAAGAGCTTGCGTTTATCGTACGACGTTCGGCATCCATACTCGGCGTTGCAATAGACGAGGACGGTGCGCTTGAGCTCGCATCTCGTTCACGCGGCACACCGCGTATTGCTAACCGACTTTTGAAGCGTGTGCGCGACTTCGCACAGGTTAAGGGTGACGGCAAAATAGACCAGAAAACTGCATCTGCGGCGCTGGGGATGATGGAGATAGATGAGCTTGGTCTTGACAATATTGACCGAAAAATGCTCGAAACTATAATTACATTCTACGGCGGCGGTCCCGTCGGACTTGAAACGCTTGCAGCAACCGTCGGCGAAGAAGCTATAACGCTTGAGGATGTGTATGAGCCGTATCTCATGCAGATTGGTTTCCTGTCGCGCACACCACGCGGCAGATGTGCAACGCGTCTTGCATACGAGCATCTCGGACTTTCTTATACCGACACAAGAGCAAACTCTAATGCAGAACAGATAGACATTTTCTCACAGTCAATGGGCGAGGATAAATAAAAACAATATTCGCTTTGAGATATTAGGATATCAGCCGAGCCGGACGGGGTGAATGTGAGAAAGGATGAGGCATGCATGACGGCATTCGCCGACGTGTATTAGCGCGGCGCTTATCATTCCTAGCTAAAGAAAACGGAGAGCAAAACGACGCTACTTTTGGGAGGAAAGCTTTCAGTGTGAAAGCGAAATATACTTATGTGGAAAACAGAACATTGGCAAGACTACGAACTTCTCGACACATCGGACGGTGAACGTCTTGAACGTTGGGGAAAATATATTTTGATACGTCCCGACCCACAGGTAATATGGCACGGGCAGAGAAAGAGCAAGCAGTGGAAAACGGCTGATGCCGTCTACCGTCGTTCATCCGCAGGTGGCGGCGCTTGGAAGGAAAACAAGCTACCGGGCGAATGGAAGCTTGGATACAATCACCTTGGACTTGAATTTCTTATCCGCCCGATGGGCTTTAAGCATACGGGACTTTTCCCCGAGCAGGCGGTTAACTGGGATTGGTTCTCAAAGCTTATTAAAGAAGCGAATCGTCCCATAAAGGTGCTCAACCTCTTCGGTTACACTGGCGGTGCTACGGTTGCAGCGGCTAAGGCAGGCGCGTCTGTCTGCCACGTTGACGCGGCAAAGGGAATGGTTGCGCAGTGTAAGGAAAACGCACGTCTTTCGGGACTTGCTGATGCACCGATACGTTATATCGTCGACGACTGCAAGAAGTTCGTTGAACGCGAGATACGCCGCGGCAATAAGTACGATGCTGTTATAATGGACCCGCCGAGCTACGGTCGTGGACCGTCAGGAGAGGTCTGGAAGCTCGAAGAAAACATAGACGACCTTGTTGCGCTTACTGTCAACGTGCTCTCAGATAAGCCACTGTTTTTCTTACTCAACTCCTATACCACAGGACTTTCCGCATCGACCACGGGATATCTTTTAAACCTTCACGTCGGAGCAAAGTACGGCGGTAAGGTTACCGCAGACGAAATCGGACTTCCCGTAACGCAGACGGGAGCCGTTTTACCGTGCGGTTCAAGCGCACGCTGGCAGGCATAACAAAAATTGACACAAACGAAAGAAGAAGCAAATGAAAGATCCGATTATCAAAATCGAAAATCTATACTTTTCATATACGGACGATTACGGTGAAAGTGCCTCGGTTTTAGAAGGTCTTAACCTTGAAATTGAGCGTGGTTCGCTTGTGGCAATTCTCGGTCACAACGGCTCGGGAAAATCCACACTCGCCAAACTTATAAACCTGATACTCTCGCCAACAAGCGGAAAAATAACCGTTGACGGTCTCGAAATAACCAAACCAGACCTAACAGAAGAAGAGCTTTTTGAAAACCGCAGAAACATCGGTATGGTATTCCAAAATCCTGACAATCAGCTTGTTGCCACAATTGTTGAAGAGGACGTGGCCTTCGGTCCCGAAAATCTCGGTATTGAACCAGAAGAAATAAGAAAACGCGTTGATGATGCTCTTGCGACTGTTGGTATGAGCGAATTTGCGCATCACTCACCGCATCAGCTTTCAGGCGGTCAAAAGCAACGTATCGCCATAGCTGGAATTATTGCGATGATGCCGAAGTGCATTATTTTCGATGAATCCACAGCTATGCTCGACCCGTACGGCAGACACGAGGTTATGGAAACTATAATTCGCCTTAATCGGGAATTTGGTATTACAGTGCTTCACATCACGCATAATATGGACGAGGCGGCGCTGTGCGACCGTGTTATTGTTATAAACGACGGCAGGATTGAGCTTGACGGCAAGCCGGGCGAAGTTTTCTCCAAGGTTGATTTTCTTGAAAGCGTAGGTCTTGACGTGCCGCAGACTGTAGAATTGCTTAGTTTGCTTCGAGGCGAGGGAATTGACGTTCCGCTTGATAAACTTTCGGTAGATGAGTGCGCCGACGCTGTTTGGGCGCTGTTTTCGGAGGAAAAATGACTGCACTTGAACTAAAAAACGTATCGTATGTATATTCTCCAAATACGCCGTTCTGCAAGGTTGCACTCGATGACGTTTCACTCAAAGTAAACGCAGGCGTTATAACCGGTCTTATGGGACACACTGGCTCGGGAAAGTCCACGCTCGTTCAGCTTTTTAACGGACTTATAAAGCCCACGTCGGGACAGGTACTCGTTGGCGGCGAGGATATATGGTCAGAGCCTAAAAAAATAAGCCGTTTTCGTTATAAGGTGGGACTTGTTTTTCAGTATCCCGAATATCAGCTTTTTGAGGAAACTGTGCGACGTGATATCGCATTCGGCCCTACTAATATGGGTATTGATTCAGACGAAATAGAACGTCGTGTTCTTGAGGCGGCAAGATTTTGCCGTATTTCGGACGATCTGCTTGTAAAATCTCCGTTTGATCTTTCGGGCGGGCAGAAACGCCGTGTTGCTATTGCCTCTGTTATGGCTATGGAGCCGGAGGTGCTTATACTCGACGAACCTGCGGCTGGTCTTGATCCGAGAGGTCGCGAGGAAATACTCGGAGGCATTCGTTCATATCAGAGAGAACGTAAAAATTCTGTTATTATAGTTTCGCACTCTATGGAGGATATGGCGAGATACTCGGACGAGATAATCGTTATGAATAAGGCAAAAATATATATGCAGGGAAGTACTGCGGATGTTTTCGCGCGCGCCGAGGAATTATCGGGCGTGGGACTTAACGTTCCGCAGATAACCGAGCTTTGCAATAAACTTCGCGTTAAGGGTGCCCCAATTCCGTACGGAATTTATACCGTCGCCGATGCAAAAGCAGCCATAATGGCCGCTTTGGGAGGAAGAAAATGATCAAAGATATCACTTTAGGTCAGTTCTTTCCCGGAAACAGCATAATACACAGGCTCGATCCTAGAATGAAGATTATACTCACGGTTGCATATATCGTGGCTATTTTCCTTGCGAAAAATCTTTACTCCTTCGCACTTGTGATGGCTAGTGCTATTGTACTTGTCATAATGTCGGGAATATCTTGGAAAACGATACTCAAGAGCTTGAAGCCGCTTATATTCGTACTCGCATTTACCACGTTTTTCAATCTTTTCTGGACTACAGGGGAT
This sequence comes from Candidatus Flemingiibacterium sp., assembly GCA_045579105.1. Lineage (GTDB taxonomy): Bacteria > Bacillota > Clostridia > Oscillospirales > CAG-272 > Flemingiibacterium. The sequence goes on along the minus strand of JAZNLM010000113.1, from coordinate 15,064 downwards.
GTGCTTCTAATATCCTTTTGGAAAATAAACATTTATCTCGAGGGCGTTGTATTCTCGCTTATGATGATACTTCGCATAACGTCGCTTCTCATCGGTACGACTGTTTTACTGACTTATACTACGTCGCCGATAATGCTTACGGACGCGCTTGAGCGTCTTCTCGCACCGCTTCGCAAGATAAAAATACCCGTTCACGAATTTTCGATGATGATGACTATTGCGCTTCGTTTTATTCCGACGCTAGTTGAAGAAACAGACAAAATCATGTCAGCACAGAAGGCACGCGGCGCTGATTTTGAATCAGGAAGTCTTGTACGTCGTGCAAAGGCTCTTGTGCCGATACTCATACCGCTGTTTATCTCCGCATTTCGTCGCGCGGACGAGCTTGCGACAGCTATGGAGTGCCGCTGTTACCGCGGCGGTGACGGACGTACACGTATGACTAAACTTAAGCTTGCGGTATGTGATTTTGGAGCGCTTTCCGTTATTGCTCTCTTTATCGCGGCTATTGTAGTGTTCAACGCGCTACCGTGCGCTATTTCGTTATAATTATGAAAATTTTGCTTGAACTTTCTTACGTTGGTGACGGCTTTGCAGGCTATCAGGTTCAGCCTGGCAAAGCTACGGTTCAAACAGCAATTCAGGATGCACTCGAAGCCATTTACGGTGAGCGTTATCCTGTGAAGGGCTGCTCTCGCACAGATGCAGGTGTTCACGCTTTGCAATATTTCGCCACGTTCGACACAGATAAAAACATACCACTTGTGAGCTTGCCAAATGCGCTTAACAGTGCCATTGACAAGCGTATTGCTGTGCTTTCGGCAAGGTGTGTGAATGATGATTTTCACGTTCGGCACGACGTTTTATATAAGGAATATGAATACGTACTCCTTGCAAGACGTACCCATGATCCGTTTCTCGCGTCGAGAGTGTGGCATTTCCCAAAGCCGCTTTTGCCTGATGCGGTAGAGCGTATGAGCAAGGCGGCGCGCGTGTTTGTTGGTACACACGATTTTTCTGGATTTATGTCCGCGGGTTCGTCTGTGGCCGACACGGTGCGAACCATCAAGCATCTTGAAATAATAGCTGAAGGTGACATTATCCGCATTCGTGTTGCGGCGGACGGTTTTCTATACAATATGGTACGCATAATTGTCGGCACACTTGTTGAAGTTGGTCTTGGGAAAATAGATCCGTCGGATATGCCCAATATCATCGCTTCCTGTGAGCGTTCACGTGCAGGTATGACTGCACCTGCAGAAGGACTATATTTAAGACGGGTGGAGTTCACTTAAAACTAATACGTTTTTGCAAAACACTTGACAAAGCAAGTTCTTTAGTTTATAATTTTTTTAAAGGGGTTAGTAACGTTGTTACGAATATATAACAACAAAGAACCATTTGAAAATTTAGGAGAACTTTTATGACATATAAACAAAAATCCGAAAAATCTATTGAAACCGCAATACGTCTGCTTCGTGAAAAGCCTGTGAACAGTACGCTTGTCGAAAGGCATTTTTTGCTGTATGAAGCGTGGGATAAATTTGCGGATTTTCCGCATCCTCTTATGCTTGGTCACGGACTTTCGTATATACTTGAGCGCGCTTCTTTGCCTATCGAGGAGCACGATCTTTTGCTCGGCCGCTTTGACGATCACGTTCCGACTGACGATGAGGAAGCACGCTTGCAAGCGTTGTGGGCAGAGAGAGCACCGGAAACCAATCCGCTTGTGGTACAAAACGGCGGTCACTTAACGCTCGACTTTGAGCCACTTATAAACGGTGGTATTGTTGGTTATATTAAGCGCTGTGAAGCGCGCCTTGCAAAGGCAAGTACTGACGGTGAAGAAGAGACAGCTATGGTTTTTTTAGAGGGTATGCTTCTCGTTTATAAGGCTATACTCTCATACATAGGGCGATACGCCGAAGCCGCGAAAAGAGCCGGAATTGGCGACTGTGCAAAAATCTGTGAAAACCTCACGAAACACGCTCCGAGTACTTTTCGTGAGGCGCTTCAACTTATACTTTTCGTTTACAATGTCTATCTTGTTTACGCCGGTCAAAGTATTGCGTGTATTAATGTCGGCAGACTTGACAATATGCTTTTGCCGCTTTATAAAAATGATATCAAAAACGGTATTTCTGAAGATGAACTAGGTGCTTATATAGACGATTTTTCAGCGAAAATGAGCCTTCATCTCGGACGCGGTGAGCATCAGCTTGACCGCCTTGATGATAATTATAATTATACCGGTTGGCGCCGTAATCCGGCTTTTGATTCACCAGGTTATATCACAATTGGTGGTTACAGCGACGAGAACGCGCAAAAAACAAATCCACTGTCGCTTCTTTTCGCAAACCATATACACCCAATGCTCAAAAACCCCGTTTATATCTGCCGTTATACAAAAGATACAAACGAGGAGCTCTGGGATATTATCTCTGAAAAGGTTACACAGAACGCTTCTGTTCTTCTTTATAATGATGAAACGCTTATTCCGGCACACCTTCACATTGGAGCAGATAAGCACGATGCTATCAACTATTCTGTACACCCGTGCAACTGGGCAGATATGGGCGGCGGCTCAGTGGAAGTAGGCTCTATGCGCGTGGTGTTGCCGATTGTCCTTAACGATGTTTTGCACTCCGGCGTACATTTTGAGTGTATGGACGATATTTTCAAGGCTACGTGTGATAGATATGAGGAGCTGCTTCGTCCTGTCTTTGCTAAATATAGGGAAAAATTTAACGGTGAGCCGATACGCGACGGTTTTCTTTCTCTCGACGATTGCTTCCTTGAAGGTCCCATGGAAAAAGCACGCGGTGTCAGATGCGGCGGCGTGAAATATCCGATTGTTTACACCTGTCTTCGTGCAATAGGCACGACTACGGATATGCTCTGCGCTGTTGAGTCGCTTGTTTTTGACAAGAAAGTATGCACACTTGACGAGCTTGTGAAAATCGCGGATGGTGATTTCAAAGACCGCCCGGATTTATTAAAACTCTGCAAAAATTCGCCTAAATACGGCACGGACAATGCAATATCCGATGCTTACGCAGTACGCCTTATGTACGAGCTTCTCGATGTTATTGATAGAGTGGCAACAAACGAGAACGGTGTGCGCGACGTTTACACACTTAATGTTACCGTAAATGACTCTAACCATATTTACTACGGAGCAGAAACCGGTGGTACTGTTGATGGGCGCTTTGGCGGCACTCCATTCAGCGAAAATCTTTCTCCCACTGTAGGCACTGCAACGGGCGTAACCGCACTCCTCAACTCCGCGTCAAAGCTTCCGTTTGAACGCATACATTCGGGCGTTCTTAATATTCGTTTGTCAAAAAGTGCGGTGCGCGGCGACAATGCGGCGGCTCATATAAAGGCGCTTATCAAATCGTATTTTGACAACGGCGGTATGCAGCTTCAGTTTAGCATTGCCGATACCGATGAGCTTCGCCGTGCGCAGAGGTGCCCCGATGAATACCGTGACCTCTTGGTGCGAATAACTGGTTACAGTGCAGTGTTTGTTGACATTTCCAAACCCGGTCAGGATGAGTTTATAAGAAGAGAAGAGCTGTAATTTAAGCACAAAACAATCTAGTAAACCAATTTTTTCATTACATATAAATTCCCCTTCTGCAGATAATAGCTTTGTAAACCAAAGCAAAAAGGAGCAATTTATATATGAAAGCAACCGGAATTGTCAGACGTATCGATGACCTCGGACGTGTCGTAATACCCAAGGAAATACGCCGTACCATGCGTATACGCGAGGGTGACCCTCTAGAAATCTTTACTGACCGCGAAGGTGAAGTCATTTTTAAAAAATATTCGCCTATAGGAGAGCTTAATGCGTTTGCGGCGCAGTATGCTGACACCCTTTACCGCATCGCCGGAATGGCTGTTGTTATCTGCGACCGCGATGCTGTTATAGCCTGTGCGGGACTTCCCAAGAAGGAATACCTTGACAAGAAAATCTCTTCCGAACTCGAGGAAATAATGGAAGGCCGCGGCAATTACCGCTATCTTGACGGCTCTGCACCCATCAAAGTAACTTCTGATGCTGCGAGTGCAGCAATATCCTGCGCTATGCCGATTATCGCTGACGGCGACCTTATCGGCTGTGTGGCATCTGTTCATTTACCTGACACCGAGCCTGTTGAAGGTGATGTTGAAAGCAAGCTTATCGGTACTGCGGCGGCATTTCTTGCAAAGCAGATAGAAGCGTAGGTGACCATATGAAGGATAACACACCGAAGCTTCAGATAAAACGCGCGCAGGACGAGAATTTCATAGGCGCGTATCCGTTCCCGTTTGATGCGCAATTTCCTGCAAAATATCCGTGTGAGGATGCATTTCTTCACGGTTCCGTAGCATCAGCAAGCGACTGTACTGGTATTGCTGTAGTTCAGCCCGAAACAGATGAAGAGGCCGAGAGCCTTCGTAACATCAAAAACGTTCCCATAACGAGCGTTAAGGGTGATGGTATGATAGACTACGACCATATTTAAAACAAACAACGCATACGGCTCGTATGCGTTTACATATTGCAAAAATCTAGGAGAACCGCAAAATCATGAAACTCACATATAAGCACACACTTGTGTCGTGCTACATATGCTTTTTTGTTCAGGCGGTCGTGAACAACTTTTCACCTCTTCTGTTTGTTACGTATACAGCGCAGTTTCACATCTCCATTGAGATGATAACTGTTCTCATTTCGTACAATTTCATAGTGCAGATGCTTGTTGATATGATAGGCGTTAAGTACGCTCACCGTATAGGTCACAGGCGCGGTATGATAATCGCGCATTTCACGTCTTTCATCGGTATGGCAGGACTTGTCGTGTTTACAGCTATAATGCCGCCTTATATTGGACTGCTCCTTGCAACGACTTTCTGTGCACTCGGAAGCGGATTTATCGAGGTTATCGCAAGTCCGACGGTTGAGGCGTTGCCGCTTGGTGAAAAAAGCTCGACGATGTGTTTGCTCCACTCCGCATACTGTTGGGGACATCTTGTCATAGTTCTTGCGACAACATTGTTTTTTATGCTTGCAGGCGTGGAAAATTGGAAGGTTCTGGCCATTATTTGGTCGCTTATACCGCTTTTTAACGGCATAGCGTTTATCTTTGTTCCGATGGATAACCTGGAAGCAGACAGCTCGAATCAGGGCTCGTTTTGGCGAATTTTTAAACTTAAAAATTTTCCGCTGTTCTTAGTGCTCATGATATGTGCGGGCGCTATGGAAATCGGTCTTGCACAGTGGTCCTCACTTTTTGCAGAAGTCGGACTTGGGGTGTCTAAGACGATGGGGGACTTGCTCGGACCTTGTATGTACGCACTCATGATGGCGATAGCGAGAACGTTTTACGGTATAGTCGGTCAGAAGATTGACCTTATAAGGTTTCTCACATATTGCTACGTTGGCATTTTCTTTGGATATATGCTCTGCGTTTTCGCACCCCATCCGATGCTCTCGCTTGTTGGCTGCGCTATAGCCGGTTTTTGTGTCGGTGTAACTTGGCCGGGCACGCTCAGTACGGCGACGGGACGTATACAGCTTGGAGGAACGACTATGTTCGCAGTGCTCGCGCTTGCAGGTGATATCGGCTGTTCATCGGGACCGAGCGTTATCGGAATCGTTGCTGACCTTTTCGGCGGTGAATCGGGGCTTAAAGCAGGAATACTCGTTGCAACAGTTTTCCCGATAGTGGCGTTTATTGTCATAAATATACTTAAAAGCCGTGACAAGCACAAAGAGATGTAAATAAAATGTAAACTCCTATATTTGGCGGAACAAATATAGGAGTTTTTACGTCTAAATAATATCTAAAAACAAAGGGGGTAAAACTATGAAACATATTAAATTCATCGCTTGTTTGCTTGCGCTCCTTTTGCTGCTGACGCTGGCTTCCTGCTCGTGGTGGTTTACATCTCCTACCGAGAGCGGTCGTCTGCCTGACCAGTGTGATATATTAAATAACAATTCCGAAGGTTATGCCGAAGTTACCGGAATGCCCGATATAAACTCCATTGACAAGCTTCCCGAGGGCTTCGAGCGTTTTACAACGCCCGACGGCTCCTGCGTTGTAGCATATAATAAAAATAGTGCGTTTGTGTTTGATTATATGCTCGGTGAGGTCACGCCTCTCGTTGATTTTGATGCTATGATTGAAGTGGCAGACCCGATTGAACGTGCGCGCGAGTATTTTACCGACGTTACGCTTGACGTTGAATGTAAGATGAACAATGAGAGGGAAATACAGATTTCCTTCATTGTTACCTCAAGCACCCACGATGCATCTTACCGTGTGTACTCCTTCTACACGGTTGAAAACTATGGTTCGGGTAATTATCCTCGTGGCACAGTCAGAGGGTACTACGCGACCGGTAATATCGTCTATCCCGGCTCGGACGAGCCTATTGTAATAACTGACATCGAAGATTGGAACAAACTTGGCGGCGCGGAGTATGAAGATGGTTGGCTTTATAAGAATGTAAAGGCATTTTTGGAATGCGACTCTGCTGCGCTTGAAGAAGCAAGTTATTCACAAAAGGGAATACTTGCGCCTTGGGAAAGCGTAAAAATATCCAATTACAAGATAATGCGTGAAAATCCAACTAGCATACATTTTGATGCGGTTACGCTTATTGTAAACATTACAGAAAGCGGGATTGAACGCTATCCTGTGGGCGAATATAGAGTGGTTATTGCAGACGGCCCGGGGGATAATTTTGTCATCACTCCAACAAACGCCGTACCTGATATGCATAATCCGAGTGCTCACGAGCTTTTTGTTAGAAATTGGGTTACACGCTTTGGCGGCTGGTATCCAGTTGACAGTCAAACGCTTGAAAATCCTGGATATGCTCACCAAATAACAGACCTATATCTCTGGTCAGATTATAGCGGACAGGGTTCGGTCAAATTTGAAGATTTCGTCGAATTTTGTGAGGACTATTTCGGATATGACGATGCGGAAAAGTATGTCGCACCCGGCGATGTGGAAAACCACGGTGGTCACGGCGGCTCGACCGCGCTCTGCGATGTCGAGTTCGAAGGTTCTTCCGGCAACACATATATTTACACGGTAACATTCTTCGCGGATCAGCTCAGAACTACGGTTGCGTACGTACACCAAATAACAGTTACTATGGAAAACTATGACGATTTTCGTGTATCAAACGTTGAGTGCATACTTGACAATGGATTTCTGGTGTTTAGTTGGTCTATATAAGACTTCCGAAAGGGCGGATTTTCCGCCCTTTTATTTTTCTCTAAAAAGTGTAGTAATTTTTGTTATAAACACTTGTATTTTTCAAAAAATTGATGTATAATAAATGATGTATGGATGTGTTTACGTCTAAAAGCATTGTAAGGAGATTTTCTTATGATAAACAATATGCGCGTAGTAGGACTTACGGGCGGTACAGGTGCCGGCAAGGGCGAGGTTTCACTCTGTTTTATGACGCAGGGAATAAAGTGCCTTGACGCGGATAAGGTTTCACGACAGGTATGCAAGCCGGGCAAGCCGTGTCTTAACGAGCTTGTCGAATACTTCGGTGATACTATTCTTAATTCCGATGGCACACTTGACCGCAAAGGTCTTGCTGCACTTGTGTTCGGCGAAGAAAATGAGGAAAAGCGTGAGATTAAGCACGCGGCACTCAATCGCATAACCCACAAGCATATAATCGATGCTATGAACGCATGGCTAAATGAGCGCGAGCAGGCAGGCGACACATTAGCTGTTATCGACGCGCCACAGCTCTTTGAATCAGGATTTGACAGACATTGTGACTACGTTATCGGCGTTATCGCTGATGAGGATGTTCGTATCAGACGTATCACTTCGCGTGATAATATATCTGTCGAGGTCGCAAAAAAGCGTATCAGAGCACAGAAGTCGGACGAATTTTTCAAAGACACGTGTGATTTTATTGTATACAACAACACCGGCATAGACGTGCTCGGTCATCAGGTGGAAAGCATCCTTGAAAAGATTAACTATTTTTCCTAAAAGCATAGCGGTTATTGCCGCATTTGCGGTTGTTTGGCTTGCCGCTTGGCTTGTGTGGGATACTGTCGGAAGAGAGCAGGCTGAACGGCAGCGCTATCAGCTTGAGTACAGCGATATCGTAGCGGCGTGCGCCGATGAATTTGACGTGCCGCAAGAGATGATATTCGCGGTGATACATACCGAGAGTAATTTTGACCCTGAAGCCGTGTCACGTGCTGGCGCAAAGGGGCTTATGCAGATAGTCGATCCAACAAACGATTGGATTGCACTGCACCTCGGTGAAGAGCCAATGCCCCAGCGACTGTTTGAACCGGCGTTCAACATAAGACGCGGAACGTGGTTGTTATCTTACACGTTTAACAAGTATGGATCATGGGAAGTGGCACTTGCCGCATATAACGCTGGGATCGGAAATGCAAACAAGTGGCTTGCAAACCCCGACTACAGCAGTGACGGCAAAATGCTTGATGTTATTCCATTTTATGAAACGAGAGAATATGTATCGCGCGTTATGGCAGCGGCAGAGAAGTACCGAAAATTATATTTTGATACGGAAAAATAAATTTAGTAATAAAAAATAAGGAGATATATTATGAGCGAAAAGACAAAGGGCGAGCTTCTTGTTGAAAAGCTCGTTTACAAAAACAAGAACGGCTTTGACACAAAGAATGCAGACAAGGAGACCGTTGCAGATTACTGCGAGGGCTACAAGAAGTATCTTGACAGCTCCAAGACCGAGCGTGAGGCTGTTACCACCAGCATTGCTATGATAGAAGCACGGGGGTACAAGGCATACAATCTTGGCGACAAGCTTGAGCGTGGCGGCAAGTATTATCTCAATAACAGAAACAAGAGCATGTTTATGTTCAGAATAGGTTCTGAGCCTATCGAGAACGGTATTCGTATCACCGCATCTCACATTGACTCTCCCAGAGTTGACTTCAAGCCGCAGCCTGTATTTGAAGACAGCGAGCTTTGCTACTTCAAGACACACTATTACGGCGGCGTGAAGAAGTATCAGTGGGTTGCAACACCCCTTTCACTGCACGGCGTTATCTGCAAGCCCGACGGCGACGTTACCGTTTGCGTGGGCGAAGACGAGAGTGAGCCTTGCTTCTATATAAGCGACCTTGCGCCTCACATTTCTCAACTTCAGAATCAGAAGAACGTTCCCGAAGCTATTACCGGTGAACAGCTTAATATTCTTGCCGCAAGCGAGCCGTTTGATGACGAAAAGGTTTCCGACAGAGTTAAACTTACTGTTCTCTCGATGCTTAACGAAAAGTATGGCTGTACCGAGGCTGACCTTATAAGCTCCGAGCTTTGCGCTGTTCCTGCTATGAAAGCGAGAGATATCGGTTTTGACCGCTCAATGATCGGTTCTTACGGCCACGACGACCGCGTTTGTGCATATCCGTCCATTACGGCTATGCTTGAAAGCGAAGATTCCGAGCATACTCTTCTTAACATCATCGCAGATAAGGAAGAAATTGGCTCCGACGGTGTTACTGGTATGCAGTGCGCACTTCTTGCTGACCTTATCGAAGAGATTGCTCTCGCACTTGGTGGTAACCCGAGAGTAGTTCGCCAGAACTCCAAGTGCCTCTCCGCAGACGTAAACGTTGCATACGATCCCAATTTCCCCGAAGTGTTTGAACGCCGCAACACTGCGTTCCTCAACCACGGCGTTGTACTTTCCAAGTACACCGGTGCGCGCGGAAAGTCCGGCACGTCCGATGCATCCGCAGAGGTAGTTTCGTTCGTTACCAAGATTTTCGATGAGAATGGCGTTGATTGGCAGATGGCAGAGCTTGGCAAGATTGACCTTGGCGGCGGCGGAACAGTTGCGAAGTTCATCGCGAACATAAACATCGACGTTATCGACCTCGGTGTACCGGTGCTTTCGATGCACGCGCCCTATGAGCTTGTTTCAAAGTACGATGTATATATGACTCACAAGGCTATCAAGGCTTTCTATAAATAAATTCAGATAGGACAGCGAAGCAAACGATGTTTAATTAAGTTTAACGAATCACCGAAGAAGTACAATGCAAATAGCGACATTGTCGCTATCGACTTTCTAGATGATATTGCAGGCTTCGCATTTTACCTTGTTAACATCAAATAAAAATCACCCGTCACGTTTTAGTGACGGGTGATTTTTATACTTTGCTATTTCTTTCGATAAATTCTACAACAGGTGTCGGGTCCTCAAGCGAGTGTGGGTGATGTCCGCAGCCTGGCTTAAATATGATTTTAGCTTTACCGCCTGCGGCTTCAAGCTTGTCGACAAATATCTTGCCGTGTTCTTCCCAAACACATTCAACGTCAGCATCACCTTGAACGATGATTATAGGAATATCTTTTACAAGATGTGCGCGATCCTTTGGATAGCCGTTGTAGGTTGCAACTTCAGATTTCGTTATACCAAGCCACTTGAAGAGAAGCATCTGTTCTTGAGTACCGTCGTATTTGTCGCTTCCGGGCCAATAGTGATTGGTAAGGCAGGGAGCATCAAGATATAGCGCGCCTACTGCATCCTGATATTTTGCCGCGTAGTTTACAGCGTAAAGTGCGCCGCGCGAGAAACCAAACAGTACGGGCTTTTTTGAAAGGTTAAATGTCTGTTCCATAAAATCGTAAAATTCGCGCATCATAACGAGCGATTCGTCGCAGCCATACATATCACTCACGCAATGGTAAACGATATGCCAGCCGCGCTCGAGCATAGCGCGGTCAACCGTGTCAAATGCGCCGAAAAATTCCGTACGCCAAACGGTTGGATTACCAATCGCCGGCTTGTTGGGGCGGACTACTATAGTATGCCTGCCGTTAAGTATAAATGTAAGCTTCGTGGATGTGTCCGTATAGCGCTCGGACGAGATAAACTCATATGTCATATCAGTTCTCCAAAAATAATATTTCTATGATGATTATACCACGTGGCAACTTGTGTGTCAATAGGGAATAGCATATTGCAAAAAGAAAGGGCGGATAAAATCCGCCCTTAAAATATCTTTTAAATTAGAGAGCCTTAACGATAGCTTCTGTATCGGAAGCGATAACGCGCTCTTCGTCAGTGGGAAGTACCCAAACCTGAACCTTGGACTCGTCAGTCGAAAGCTTAACGTTGTTAGGCTGACGGAGAGTCTTTGCATTAAGCTCGTTGTCGATCTTGATACCGAGGAAGTCCATATCGGTGCAAGCACGCTCACGAAGCTCGGGGTTGTTCTCACCCATGCCTGCGGTGAATACTACAGCATCGAGACCGTTCATAGCGGAAGCGTACATACCGATGTACTTTTTAACCTGATATGCGAGAATATTAGCGGCGAGAGCAGCACGCTTGTTGCCCTCGAGGATAGCAGCCTCGATATCACGGCTGTCAGAAGAAAGTCCGGATACGCCGAGGAAACCACACTTCTTGTTCATGAAGTCGCTCATCTCGGAAGGAGTGAAGCCCTCATGCTCCATGATGAAAGTTACGATTGCAGGGTCGATAGAACCGCAGCGGGTACCCATTTCAACGCCATCGAGGGGAGTGAAGCCCATCGAGGTATCGATAACCTTGCCATCCTTAACAGCGGAAATGGAAGAACCGTTACCGATGTGGCAGGTTACTATCTTGGTACCTTCAGTCTTACCGAGGATCTTGCACATTTCACCCGCAACGAAACGGTGAGAGGTACCGTGTGCGCCGTAGCGGCGAATGGAGTACTTCTCGTACATTTCGTACGGAATCGGATACATCCAAGCGTAGTCAGGCATAGTCTGATGGAATGCAGTGTCAAATACAAGAACCTGGGGAACACCGGGAAGCTCACTTGTGATACCCTCAATACCCATAAGGTGTGCAGGGGTGTGGAGCGGTGCGAGGTCAATGCACTTGTTGAGCTTTTCGATAACTTCGGGAGTTACAAGAACAGACTCAGAGAAGTATGCACCGCCGTGAACGACACGGTGACCAACAGCCTCAATTTCGTTCATTGACTCAAGGCAGCCGTATTCCTTGGACACGAGAGTGTCAACGAGGATCTTGGTAGCAACAGAGTGGTTGGGCATGTCGAGTTCGGCAACGTAGTTATCACGGCCGGGCATCTTGTGGGTGATTTTACCGTCGATACCGATTCTCTCACAAATACCCTTTGCGAGTACATCGTAGGTAGCGGTGTCGAAAAGCTGATACTTAAGCGACGAGCTGCCTGCGTTTACAACTAATACTTTCATGTTTTTCCTCCATTGATTATTGCATTTTTGCTTATTTTATGGTAAAATAAAAATATACAGTTTATTATAGCATAATTTTTCCTATATTTCAATAGGTATTTTCAATTTTTCACCAAAAAATTTAGTTTTGGAGCGGCAAAATGAAAACTTACGCAGTAATTTCTGAATTCAACCCATTTCACAATGGCCATAAATATCTTATAGACATGCTCAAAGCGGATGGTTCGTCGGTTATCGCTATAATGAGCGGTAGTTTTGTGCAGCGCGGTGATGTTGCCATTATAGATAAGTATGCACGTGCTGAGGCTGCAGTGTTGTGCGGTGTAGACCTTGTGCTTGAACTGCCTGCGCCGTGGTGCTTTTCTGGAGCCGAGTTTTTCGCACTAGGCGGTGTCGCTGTCGCAAACGGACTTGGGGTGGTTGATTCACTTGCGTTTGGAAGTGAGTCGGGAGATATAAGCTCGCTGAACGAGTGTGCCGAACATTTATCTTCCGATGAATTTCTTGCGGCACTTTCGACTGCGCGCGAAGAAAAACGCGACAAGGGAATAGCAGTGCTACGTCGTGAAGTGTATTCAAGTCTTTATGGACAAAGCGAGCATTTTTACGGATCAAACAATCTTTTGGCGCTTGAATATATCCGTGCGATTAAAAGAATTGAAAGTAATATTGTCCCCGTTACTGTAAAACGCATAGGTGAGGACTATAACTCGGAAGAACTCTGCACGATTTCTTCGGCTACCGCAATACGTTGTCTGCTTGCACCAGATGCACGCGATTTCTCTTTGCGCGCTCCCTCGCGATATATGCCCCAAGAGTCATACAGCATATTGAAGCGTGAGCTTGAGAATGGGAGACGGTATGATCTGTCAAAGCTTGATGAGGCTGTAATAGCACGTTTTCGTACGGCTTCATCTGAGTCTTTGTCGAATGTTATGGAAATATCTGGCGGTGTTGAAAATCGTCTTATTGCCCTTTCAAACAGCTGCCGCAGTATAAACGAATTCGTCGAGTGCGCAAAAGGAAAGCATTATTCCGCATCAAGGCTTCGTCGCGCTATGATTGCTTCACTACTTGGTGTTACTATGACTGACATCGAAACTCCACCTATGTTTACAAACTTCCTTGCAGCAAATCAAAAAGGCAGGGAATTACTTGCACTTATGAGAAAGCGGACTACGATATCCGTTCTTTCAAAAATGTCTGACGCATGCAAGCTTGAAGGCGATGCAGCAAAACAGTATGCGCTTCATCTTCGCGCGGAACGTGTGGCGGAACTTTGCTGTCACAGTGAACCACGCAAGATTGGTGCTGTGATGATTTAAACTACTATATATAGAAAACGATTGACATATTGTGTCGATTATGGTATAATAGGTTCAAGTACTCATTGTGGGTTATCGGAGTGGTGAGCGTGTTGATTTTACACTTGCCAAACCAAGCTACAGCCTGCTGTCGGACTTTTTTAGATACCGTAAGAAAAGACGACTTTATTGCTGTAGGTCTTTGCCCGATGCATTTTGAGAAAATATCGTATCTGTCATATCAACGAAAGGAACTAAAATTATGAAAAAGGTTGCAGTTATAATGGGCAGTGATTCCGATCTGCCAGTTGTTAAGAAGTGTATCGATCAGCTCGCGGCGTTTGGTATTCCGTACGAGGCGCACGTTATCAGCGCACACAGAACCCCTCGCCAAGCAGAAGAATTGGCGTCTAGCGCAAAGGATAACGGCTTTGGCGTTATTATCGCGGCGGCAGGCAAGGCAGCACACCTCGGCGGCGTTATCGCGGCTTATACAACGCTTCCTGTTATCGGTATTCCGATAAAGTCCTCTACCATGGATGGTCTTGACTCGCTTCTTTCTATGGTACAGATGCCGGGCGGTATTCCTGTTGCTACCGTTGCGATTGACGGTGCGCAGAACGCAGCTATCCTCGCGGCACAGATGCTCGCTCTTTCGGATAATGACCTCGCGGACAAGCTCCAGCGCTTCAAGGCAGAAATGGAAGCAGGAGTTATCGCAAAGGATGCAAAGCTTCAGGCTGAGCTTGCATAAGAGGGAATGCGATGAAAAAAATTGCAGTTTTGGTATCTGGCGGTGGAACCAATCTTCAGGCAATACTCGATGCGTGTGACAATGGTATAATCAAAAGCGGCAAGGTAGACGTGGTTGTTTCCTCAAAAGAGGGCGTATACGCACTTGAACGTGCAAAAAATCACGGCGTTGATGGAATAGTTATCCCGAAGAAGGATTATCCCGACAGAGCAAATTACACGAGAAAACTTATCGAGGTTTTGAAGAACAGAGGTATAGACCTCGTTGTACTCGCAGGCTTTATGATTATTCTCGACGGCGAGTTTACACGCACCTTTGAAAATCGCGTGATAAACGTGCATCCTGCGCTTATTCCGAGCTTTTGCGGCGAGGGGTTTTATGGTCTGCACGTTCACGAGGCGGCACTTGCAAAGGGGGTTAAGCTCTCGGGCGCTACGGTACATTTTGTAAACGAAGTTTGCGACGGCGGTCCGATAATCGCACAGCGTTCAGTTGCTATAATTGAAGGCGACACGCCCGAAACTTTGCAGAGAAGAATTATGGAACAGGCCGAATGGAAAATACTCCCCGAGGCGATCGAGCTTTTCTGCGCAGACAGACTTACTGTTGAAGATAATATCGTACATATCAAGTAAAAATCGGTGCAGTTAAACTGCACCGATTTTAGTTTATGCTTTTTTGAGAATTGATTTTGTATCCCCGTCGTATTCTTTTGATTTTATGTGAATTATTAGCTCTTCAAGTGACGCGAG
>JAZNLM010000112.1:0-7254 GCA_045579105.1 Candidatus Flemingiibacterium sp. | reverse complement strand
ACCTTAACAAGACCTACCTTCTCGCCTGCTGCCATCATGTAGTCAATAACTTCTTCTGCAACGTCGCATACAGAACCCATAGCGATGATAACACGCTCTGCGTCCGGTGCGCCGTAGTAGTTAAAGAGCTTATAGTCGGTACCGATCTTAGCGTTTACCTTATCCATGTACTCTTCAACGATTGCGGGGAATGCATCGTAGAACTTGTTGCAAGCCTCTCTGTGCTGGAAGAAGATATCTCCGTTTTCTGCCGAACCGCGGAGAACAGGATGCTCAGGGTTGAGAGAACGAGCACGGAACGCTGCGATAGCGTCCTTATCTACCATCTCTGCAAGGTCCTCGTAGTCCCAAGCCTCGATCTTCTGAATCTCGTGAGAAGTGCGGAAACCGTCGAAGAAGTTAAGTACCGGAACACGGCCCTTGATGGTTGCGAGGTGAGCAACTGCGCCAAGGTCCATAACTTCCTGAGGGTTGGACTCAGCCATCATAGCAAAGCCGGTCTGGCGGCAAGCGTAAACGTCGGAGTGGTCACCGAAAATGTTGAGCGCGTGCGAAGCTACGCAGCGTGCGGAAACGTGGATAACGCAGGGGAGAAGCTCACCGGCGATCTTGTACATATTCGGGATCATCAGAAGAAGACCCTGAGATGCGGTGTAGGTTGTGGTGAGAGCACCTGCTGCGAGAGAACCGTGAACGGTACCTGCTGCACCTGCCTCGGACTGCATCTCGATTACCTTAACGGTATCGCCCATAATATTCTTCAGACCGGTAGCAGACCAGGTGTCAGTTACGTCAGCCATAACAGAAGAAGGAGTTATCGGGTAGATGCCGGCAACTTCGGTAAACGCATACGACGCATGAGCGGCGGCTGTGTTACCATCCATGGAAATTTTCTTTCTTGCCATGTTGGAAATCCTCCTAAAAAATAATTTTTGTCATAATTTTTGCGTTCCTGCAAGCTTGTCCCTGCATAAGGGCACACGGACAAAAGGGCGCAGTAACGCCACGATAATATTATACATCTTTTTTTAGCGGTTGTAAAGATGTAATTTGATAAAAGTTATGAACAAATTTGGAATGTTTTTATATATTTATTATATTATTAGGGAAAATGACTTACTGCTCCTCTTTGGAGAGCTCACTTTCCATCTTTTCACGCACACTTTTTATCTTGTCGGGGGTTATCTTGCCCTTGGTCTTTTCAAAGTAGGCGACGGAGTTGCGTGCGAGAAGGAGAAATTGGTTGTTGAGTGTACGTCCCTCGCTCTCTGCTACGTAGTAGAGCTTTTCGAGCAGGTCGTCCGCGATTCGAACGGTTACATTCTTCTGATTTTTCATATGTTTTGTCCTTTCTTATAGAGATAATTGCCCTATAGAAATATTATCGGATAAAATTTCAAATTACGTATTGATTTTTTATGAAAGATGTGTTAAAATAGAAAAAGAACAAAAGTTCTGAAACTTGAAAGGACGACAGAATATGTTATCTATTGTATATTCCGCAGGACTGCTTGGCATCGATGGTTTTCCCGTTACCGTCGAATGTAATTCACAGGATAAAATGCCGCAGTTTGAAATAATCGGACTTCCAGGAATGGCTATACGTGAGTCCAAGGAGCGTATCATTGCCGCCGTTGAAAATAACGGCTGGGCGTTTCCTGAAACTTGTCTTACGGTCAACCTTGCGCCTGCCGATAAGAAAAAAGAAGGCTCGACTTATGATCTCGCGATGACTGTCGGAATATTGCAGTCAAATCATATACTCCCCACATCGCTTGATTTATCGGGCGCGTGCTTTATAGGCGAGCTTTCGATGACGGGTGCAGTACGCGAGGCAAGCGGAGTACTTTGTATGACTATCGCCGCTAAAGAGGCAGGTCTTCACGATATATACGTGCCGTTTGGGAACGCAAAAGAGGCGTCGGTCGTTGACGGTGTGAACGTTTACGGCGTAAAGGATATTATGTCGCTTTATCGCCATCTTCGCGGTGAGGTGCTTCTCGAGCCGACACGCTTTGATAACAGTACCTTCACACCCGGAAAAGCAGACGTGTTGTGCGATTTTTCCGACGTCAAAGGTCAGGAAAAGGTCAAGCGCGCACTTGAAATAGCCGCTGCAGGCGGACATAACGTGCTTATGATCGGACCGCCCGGTACGGGTAAATCTATGCTCGCCAAGCGCTTGCCGACCATACTTCCCGAGCTTTCCTTCAGCGAAGCGCTTGAAACCTCGAAAATACACTCGATTGTGGGCAAGCTCAAAGAAGGCGTTTCCATAGTGAGCCGCAGACCGTTCCGCTCACCTCACCACACGATGTCTGCGCCTAGCCTTGTCGGCGGCGGCGCTAATCCGAAGCCGGGCGAAATATCTCTTGCGCATAACGGCGTTTTGTTCCTCGACGAGCTTCCCGAATTCAACAAGCTCGTCACGGAGTCGCTTCGTCAGCCGCTTGAGGACGGGAAAGTGACGATAACGCGCACCAATGGCAAGGTGACGTACCCTTGCTCGTTCATGCTCGTTGCGGCGATGAACCCGTGCAAGTGCGGCTATTTCGGGCATCCCACACATAAATGTACCTGCAAGCAGGACGATATAAAAAAATATTTATCGAAAATAAGCGGACCGCTGCTTGACCGAATGGATATTCAGGTAGAGGTATCGTCGCTTACCTACGACGAGCTTTCCGCGCCTAAGCCCACCGAAACCTCGTCAGAGATACGCCAGAGAGTTAACCGCGCGAGAGAATTTGCGAGAAAGAGATGCACCGAGGCGAGTGCCGTAGACTTGAAGATGCCGCTTATAAGCAAGAACGCGGATATGTCCTCAAAGCACCTCGCAAAATTTTGTAAGCTCGACGATGAGGCATCGAAAATCCTTCGCGCGGCATACGATAAAATGGGGTTGTCTGCGCGCGGATACGACCGAATTCTGCGTGTTGCGCGCACGATAGCCGACCTTGCCGGAAGCGAAAATATACAAAAGCAGCACATTGCCGAGGCGATACAGCTTCGCTCTCTCGACCGCAAATATTTCGGAAATTAGAGGTTTTCCACAACTCGTTGTTAACGTGTGGAAAACTGTAAAACGCGCTAAAAAAATGTGCAGAAAGTTGAAAAGTGTGTGGAAAACTCCGCGCAAACGGCGAAAATCGGCATAAAAAGGCAAAAAAGTTATCCACATTCCCCACAATATGTACGGTGGGAAATGTGGATTTTTCACTTTATAAGAGCTAAATTATCTTACCTGACCGTCGCCGGTGATGAGGTATTTGCCTGTTGTTAGAGCATCGAGCCCCATCGGACCGCGCGCGTGGAGCTTCTGCGTGGATATGCCAAGCTCTGCACCGAAACCGAACTCTCCGCCGTCGGTGAAGCGCGTGGACACGTTGACGTACACCGCTGCCGCATCAATCTCGGCACGAAAACGCGCCGCGTTTTCCATATTGCGAGTGATTATTGCTTCGCTGTGTCCCGTATTGTAGCGGTTTATGTGCGCGATAGCCTCGTCGATGCCAGAAACGACCTTTACCGCGAGGATATAATCGTCGTATTCGGTGGCATAGTCATTGTCGGTCGCCGCCGCACAGCCGAGAATAGCACAGGTCTTTTCGCAGCCGCGGATTTCGAGCGCGCCTTCAAGCGCGCCAACGAACTTCGGCAGAAATTCTGCCGCCTCATCCTCGTGAACGAGCATCGTTTCAATCGCGTTGCACACGGACGGACGCGACATTTTCGCGTTTATCGCGACTTTTACGCCGATATCGTGGTCTGCGGATTTGTCAATATAAATGTGGCAATTTCCTGCTCCCGTTTCGATAACGGGAACGGTTGCATTGTCGACCACACTGCGGATAAGCCCAGCACCGCCGCGTGGAACTAAAAGGTCGACAAGTCCGCGCATTTTCATAAGCGCAGTGGAGCTTTCGCGCGAGGTATCCTCGATAAGCGCAAGTGCATCCTCGGGCAGAAAGTTGTCTGCCAATGCCTTCTTCATAAGGTGTGCCAGCGCGCGGTTGGTTTCGATTGCTTCTTTGCCGCCTCGAAGTACGCACGCATTGCCCGTTTTGATGCAGAGTGCCGCTGCATCAACTGTTACGTTCGGGCGCGCCTCATAAATTATCGCGACTACTCCGAGAGGTACTCGAATGTGCTCGATAATAAGTCCGTTGGGGCGCGTGGTACGCGTACCCGAGCCGATAGGGTCATCGAGCATTATAAGCTGTTTTAAGCTGTCTCTAATGCCGTCAATGCGCTTTTTATCAAGCTTCAGACGGTCGAGCATAGGGGTAGGTACGCCGTTGTCGGCTGCATTTACGAGGTCTTTCGCGTTTGCTTCGATGATACTGTCACACTCTTCCTGGAGAAGCTCGGCTATTCTGGCGAGAACCGCATTTTTTTGCGCCGTACTCGCGCCTGAGAGTGCATTTTTAGCTTTGGACGCCTTTTCTGAGAGGTCTTTTACATAGTCAAATGTCTGCATTGTAATTATTCCTTTTTATATTCTCGCGAGCGTTGACACAGCCGCTTCTAAAGCGGACAGAAAACGCTTCGCATCGTCTATCGTATTTTGTACTCCAAGACTCACGCGAATAGTGCAGTCAGCCTCTTTTTCAGTAAGACCGAAAGCCAAAAGAACGTGACTTTTACTGCCCGTATTGGACGAGCACGCTGAGCCGCTTGAAACAAAGATTCCGTCCTTTGAGAGCGCGTGGAGCATAGTTTCGCTTTTGATATTCGGTAAGGTTATGCTTAAAACGTGCGGGGCGGCAATTTTGGGAAGATTGAGCTTTACACCGGCAAAACGTGCGCTGTTCAAAAGCTCGGAGACGAGATAATCGCGGATTTCCGTTTTCTTTTTGGCATCCTCGCCGCGCGTCTGACATGCTGCTTTTACAGCAGCGCCAAAGCCTACTGCTCCAAGCAGATTTTCTGTTCCCGAACGCATACCTGATTCTTGCCCGCCGCCGTGTATTATTGGCACAAGCTGACGGCGTTTTAATACGTCCGCGCTGACGTACAGCGCACCGACACCTTTAGGTCCGCCGATTTTGTGAGCTGATACTGTTATCATATCCGCGCCGAGCGATTTTTCGGTGAAGGGAACGTTCATATACGCCTGTACGCAGTCTGTGTGCACGAGCGCGTCGGGATTTGCCGCCTTTATAATTTGCGAAATTCGCTTTATGTCGTAAACGGCACCTGTTTCGTTATTGACGAGCATAAAGCTTGCCAAAACTGTGTTTTTGTCTGCTTCACGTGCGAGCGCATCATAATCGACGTCGCCGCCGACTGTGGGTATGCGGACTACGGTAAGCTCGCGGCGTTCCAGTTCTGCCGCTGCTTCGAGTACGGCAGAGTGCTCGCTGTCGGAGATTATTACTTTTTTGCCCTCTCCAAAGCCTTTTGCATTGATAGCACCGATGAGAGCCAAATTGTCAGCTTCCGTGCCGCTTGCTGTGAGAATGAGCTGCTTTTCAGTGAGCTTAGTTATCGCACGAACGCCGAGCGAAGCTAAAACCGCACGTCGTGCATCGCTTACAAGCTTTTCCGATTCAACTCCGAGCGTGTGGAGTGATGATGGATTACCGTAAACGTCCATGGCGGCACACATCGCCTCTTTCGCTGCACTACAAAGCGGCGTTGTCGCGGAGTTGTCTAAATAAATAGCAGTATTCATCAGGTGAAATCAAAGAAGCCGAGCATGGCGAAAACGTCCTCGAAATGCGAGTCATATCTGTCGGTGGTTGCAGTATACGTGAAGATGTAAACCTGCGCGTCCTTCATTGCTACTACCTGCATGATTTTATACTCTGTGCCGGCTACAGTGCCGGTATAGGTGTACGAAAGCGCGTCCACACCGTCGAGCTTGGTTTCGTCAGCTTCGCTAACGTAGGTGAAATCTGTGAAGATAGCCTTAAGGTCAGGCTCGTATGTCTTCCAATAATCCGCGACAGTAGAAATCTCGCCGCTCTGAAGGTCGAACGCTATAACCGATACGTTGGAGTTGTCCACGTTGCTTACGTAAGCGGCGGTCATACCCGTGGCAATGTCGCTTATCCATTCGTCGGGAACGTAAAAATTGTAGGAAACGCCTTCGTTTGATATTTCCTTCCAGCCAAGCTCGGGCGCACTGCCGTCCTTTGTGCCGCAGGCACAGAGGAGAAGAGCTGCCGACAGGAGAGCTGCGACGAGCGCGGAAATTTTTCGAATACTTTTCATAACTATCACCTTAGCCAACATAAACGAAGGCTTCCTTAAACGTTTTTTCTTATATTATAACTCACACTTTGGCATTTTTCAAGATTAAATTGTAAACAGTACTACAAAAATAGGTATCACAGGTAAAATAATCCCAATACATACACATCCTTCAAAATCATTGACAATTCGACAAATGGGTGGTATAATAAATACATCAAATGAAACGCTTTTTAAGGAGATGACATTAAAATGTTTTGCCCGAATTGCGGTAGAGAGTTTGAGCCGAACGAAAAGTTCTGTACAGCGTGCGGAACTGCGGCACCTATGAAAGAAGAACTGCCTGAGCCAGTGGAAGAGCTTGGTGAGGAGCTTACTGCGACGGTTGGGGAGTCTATAGGTCAAGAACCGGAAGTGCCGGCTGCTCTGCTAACGGAAAATGCACCTGCACCGAAAAAAGAAAAGAAAAAGGTTAACATATTTGCCATAATAGGCTTTGTTGTTTCTCTTGTGTGCTTTCTTGGCATAATCAAAGCATCGGTCATCGGACCTCTTGCGGGACTTATCTTTTCGATAGTTGCACTGGTACAGATAAAGAAAAACAATCAAAAAGGCAAGGGACTTGCTGTTACAGGTATCATACTCGGTTCCATTTCAACGCTTGTATCGTTTGTTATGCTCATCATAACCGCAATATTTTCCTATGCGGTTCCCGGTTTTTTCAGACTTCTTTTGACCTACGTTTTCCCCGAGTTGTTTTCGATGTTGGGTGATTACGTTGGCGGGAGTATTTCAGAGGCTATAAACAGCTTTTGGAATGATACAGGCGCAGAGCTTATAGAAAGCATTAAAACATGGTTTGAGTCCTTATTTTAGTAAATAAACGGGAGGCTGAAAGCCTCCCGTTTTGCTGTATTGGTGAGTTATACTATTAAGTGCAACAGTAAATAAAAAAATGAAGCCCATATAAATCCATGGTATAATTGTAATAACCACAAAACAAATAAACCAAGGAGGATTTATATGAGCTACCACCATTTTACCATAGAAGAGCGC
>JAZNLM010000111.1:0-16130 GCA_045579105.1 Candidatus Flemingiibacterium sp. | reverse complement strand
ACCTTCCTTGAAACCCGTAAAAACGGTGACTACTCCGTTGCAAGAAACGGCTGGCTCGCTGACTACAACGATCCTATCTGCTTCCTCGACATGTGGACTTCCGGATCCGGTAACAACGACGTTCAGTACGGTAAAGGAGCTCATGCTGACCTCAAAATGTACAGCATCGACCTCACTCCTTACGGCTACTCTGATAAAGTTGAAAACGGCACCTGGGCTGAAACCTATGACGTTCTCATCTCCCGTATCAAGAGCTGCACCGACAGCGCAAATCGTTATGCAATGATGCACCTTGCAGAAGATATGCTTATGGAAACCGGCTGTATCGTTCCCCTTTACTACTACACCGACCTTTACATGATTGATGACTCTGTAAACGGTTTCTTCTCTAACCCCCTCGGTTACAAATACCTCATGCAGGCTAACGTAGACGGCAACACCGATTCTATCTCTGTATGTCTCGCTTCCGAACCCCAGACTCTCGACCCGGCTCTTAACAGTGCTGTTGACGGTGCTACCATGATCGCACACCTCTTCTCCGGTCTTGCTAAATGGGCTCAGGATGAAAACGGCAACCTCGTTATCGTTGCTGATGCCGCTGAATCTCTCCCCGAAGGTACTGTTAACGAAGATGGTACCGTTACCTACACCTACACCATCAAAGAAGGCATGAAGTGGTCCAACGGCGATGACGTTAAAGCTTCTGACTTCGTAAACGCTTGGAACCGTGCTGCTTCCGCTGAACTCGGTGCTGACTACGGTTACATGTTTGAAATCGTTGACGGTTATGCTGAAATGCAGGAAGACACCTCTAAGAAACTCAATGCTATCGCTGATGACGCTGCAGGTACTATCACTGTAACCATCGAAAACGCTATTTCTTACTGGAACGAACTCCTCGCATTCCCCACTTACTTCCCCGTACACTCTTCTGCTTACGGTAATGAAGCTTGGGCTACCGATCCTTCTACCTACATTTGCAACGGTTCTTACACCATCTCTGCTTGGGAACATAACTCTGTAATCACCCTCACCAAGAACGAAAACTATATCGATGCTGCTAACGTTACCATGAAGGAAATCAAGATGTTCCTCTCGGATGACGCTAACAATATGCTCGCAAACTTCAAGAACGGTTCTTGGCTCCTCATCGACGACGTTCCCACCGCTGAGATCGCAGCTCTCAAGGTTGACTACGCAGACGAGTTTGTAATTGCCGGCCAGATCGGTACTTACTATGTATGCTGGAACATCAACGAGGATCTTCTCCCCGGTAGCGAACTCACCGGCGTTGAGAAGGAACTTGCTCAGCAGGAAATCAGAAATGCAATCGCTCTCATTTTCGACCGTAACTACATCGTAAACGATGTTGCACAGGGTGGTCAGCTTCCCGCTTCCTCCTTCGTTGCAATGGGTATGACTGATGCTGACGGTTCTGAGTTCTACAAGAACGCAGGTGACAGCGACGCTTATGTTGGTTACTACGATGTATCCGAGGATGCTATCGAAGCTAACTACGCTGCAGCAATGGAAATCCTTGCTAAGTACTACACCGGTATCGAGGGCTAATTTTAACTGTTAGCTTAAATACTGAATAATTACGCCGCACCGTTTTAAACGGTGCGGCGTGTTTGTATTTATTCTTCCAAACTTTATTTATTCGTATCAGCCTCGGCGCTGTGCTTTTTGCCAACATCAATACCCACACTCGCACGTTTTATAGTACCCGAACCGAATCGGCTTCTCACTTCGTCCATAGCTTTGTCAAGGCGTCTGTCGCGTTTAAGCCGCGCTTCACGTGCCTCGTCGGGAAAAAGTGTGAGTTGTTCGGCATCACCACGGTCGATATCTGTCAGCGACAGTCCGAGTAAACGCACCGGCTCTTTTCCGTTCCAAAGCTCGCGAAGAAGTTCCATAGATACCCTATATATCTCACCAGTAACATCGGTGGAAACGGATAATTTCTTCTGATGTGAGCGTGTGGTAAAATCGCTCGTCCGCACCGTCGCAGAGATGCAGTACGCCTTAACACCGTCGCGTCTTATACGCGTAGCAACACTGTCCGCAAGCGCGAGCATAACGGGCGCGGCATCATCGTAGCAGACGATGTCGGCGGCGAGCGTGGTAGAGTTGCTGTAACCTTTGGCATCATCGGGAACTGGCATTACGGAAGAGGTATCAATACCGTTTGCGCATCGGTGTATATGCTCACCTGCTTTTCTTCCAAGAATAGATATAAGCGTTTGTACGTCACATCGCGCAACGTCACCTATTTTATAAAGTGCGTGGCGTTCAAGCTTCTCTGCCGTGGCCGCGCCAACTCCGAAAAGTTCGCGCACGGAAAGTGGCCACATTTTCACTTGAATTTCGCTCATAAAAAGCGTATGGACTTTATCGGGCTTCTCAAAATCCCCCGCCATTTTCGCGCAAAGCTTATTCTCACCGATACCGATATTGACAGTAAATCCGAGCATATCGCGTATCTCATCCTTTATTTTATAGGCTATAGCAACAGGATCGGGATAAACCGTTTCCGTATCGCTCATATCAAGAAAACACTCGTCTATTGAGTACTGTTCAACAGCAGGCGCGTACTTTTTGAGTACATCAACAAAAGCGCGTGAGCATTTCTGATAGAGCGCAAAATCGTGTGGCACCAGCTTGAGCGTCGGACACTTGCGAAGCGCAATTGCTACGGGTTCGCCCGTTTTAACACCGTATTTTTTTGCAGGTATCGACTTTGCGAGTATCACTCCGCGTCGAGTTTCGCGGTCTCCACACACCGCGGACGGTATAAGACGGAGATCTTCGCCGCCCTCTGCCACACGCCGCGCTGCTTCCCACGACAAAAATGCGCTGTTAACATCGACGTGAAAAACCAGCCGTGCCATATGATCACCTTCCGAACATTTGTTTGGATATATTATAGCATACGATTTTGCGCTTGTCAAGAGGAATATTTTCACACACCTCACACATTCATCACATATTGACAAATCCTTTTTTCTGTGATATTATATCCATATTACCGAAAGAGGGGAACTTTTATGGCAATTGTAACAATAATTGGTGCTGGAATGATGGGTTCAGCACTCGCATTTCCTGCACGTGAAAACGGCAATGAGGTGCGTCTTGTCGGCACTCATCTCGACCGAGATATAATCAATGCCTGCCGCGAAACCGACAAGCACCCGAAGCTTCCGCTTGTCTTCCCGAGCGGCGTTAAATACTATCAGGTGGAAGAAATAGACGAAGCAATCAAAGGTTCGGATATTATAATCGGCGGCGTATCGAGCTTCGGCGTTGATTGGTTTGGCGACGTTGTTCTGCCAAAGATTCCCGAAGAAACGCCTATTCTGACCGTAACCAAAGGTCTCTTTGACCTTCCCGACGGCACACTACTCTGCTATCCCGAGCTTTGGAAAAAGCGCCTTGCAGAGCGCGGACTTCACCGTAATCTTAACGCTATCGGCGGACCTTGCACGAGCTACGAGCTTGTTGTACACGACAACACCGAGGTTACCTTTTGCGGCGAAGATATGAAAACCCTTGAATTTTTAAAGGACGTTATGGCAACGGATTACTATCACATCAGTCTATCGCGCGATGTTGTCGGCATTGAAAGCGCGGTTGCGTTAAAGAATGGTTACGCGCTCGCCGTAGCTCTGACGGTTGGACTAAATCAGCGTGTATTCGGCATTGATAGTGAGCTTCACTACAACTCGCAGGCGGGCATTTACTATCAGTGCGTACGTGAAATGGCAAAGCTTCTGTCAATTCGAGAAAAATGCGACATTGAGGCACTCGCAGTTGGACTCGGCGACCTTTACGTTACCGTTTACGGCGGCAGGACACGTCTTATAGGTATTCTGCTCGGACGTGGGCTCGATATCGACGAGGCAAAAGCAGAGCTTAACGGTGTAACGCTTGAATCGCTCGTTGTAGCCGAGCGTGTGGCACGTGCTGTACGCGTACTTGCCAAAGCAGGAAAACTCGACGAGAGTGATTTTCCGCTGCTTTTACACGTGGACAGCATCCTCACAGAAAAGAATTCAGCAGAACTTCCTTGGGACAAGTTTACATACGTAAAATAACACATAAAAATCCGCGCCATTTAGCGCGGATTTGTTTTATAAAAGCGCGAAATAATTTTTTTCGCTGTCGATAAGCCCTTCTCTCTTGAGTTTGCTTATTTCCACAGACAGACCGCTTCGTTCCACTTCCAAAAAGTCGGCAAGCTCCTGACGGTCAAATGGAATATAAAACTCATTCTTTCCCTCTTTCTTTGCGCACATCGTGAGATAAGTAAGCAGCTTGTCGCGAGTTGTGCGCTGTGACACTATCTCAAGCTTTTGGTGAAAAGTTATGGTTTTTGTAGCAAGGTCACGCATCAGATTATATATCATCTGTTGATGAAATACACAGCGAGTCTTACAGTCATTGAGAATGTGCGAGCAGTTTATCAGCATAACCTCGCACGGCTCGTTTGCGATTACGCTTATCGGTACACTATCTACCTCGGCACAGGCAAATGCCTCTCCGAAAAGCTCACTGCGTCCAATCTCGGCAAGTATACTGCGGTTACCGTAATAGTCTACATGCACCACCTGCACACTCCCCGACAGCACGATGCCGATATATTTTGCCGCACAGCCCTCTGCGAGTATGGTATATTTTTTATCAAACCCCATTACCTTTGCATCAAGGCAACCAAGCATTTTTAAGAGTTCTTCATCAGTCACACCGTAAAAAAGCGGACATTTCTTTAAAATTTTTAAATATTTTTCCATTATTCCGCCACCTCGTTGAAAATTCAACATACTTTCACTTCTTAATTATACTATAATATTATCATAAAATCAAGTAAGATTAAAAATTACACCGAATAGGTATTGAATATTTCATATGAGAATGTTATAATAATAGTAGCAAATAAAAATCGGAGGAAAACAAAAAATGTTCATCACAGACGATATCAAATATATAGGAGTTAACGATAAAAAGATAGACCTTTTTGAGGGTCAGTATAAGGTGCCAAACGGCATTTCTTATAACTCTTATGTTATAATCGACGACAAGGTAGCCGTTATGGATACCGTAGACGCGGCATTCACTCACGAATGGCTCGACAATCTTCGCGACACACTTGGTGAGCGTGTGCCCGACTATCTCATAGTTCAACATATGGAGCCTGACCACGCGGCCAATATCTTCAGTTTTGCCAAGGCTTACCCGAACGCACATATAGTTTCCTCGGCAAAAGCTTTCTCAATGATGAAAAATTTTTTTGGCACAGATTTTGAGGACAGACGCATAGTAGTCGGCGAAGGCGACACTCTTTCGCTCGGAAAGCACACACTCGCATTCGTTACCGCGCCTATGGTACACTGGCCCGAAGTTATCGTCACCTATGACACCTGCGGAAAAGTGCTCTTCTCCGCGGACGGCTTTGGCAAGTTCGGCACTCCCGATACTAACGAGCCGTGGGCAGATGAAGCAAGACGCTATTTCATCGGTATAGTCGGCAAATATGGAACACAGGTACAGGCGCTTCTCAAAAAGGCGGCAACACTCGATATTGAAAAGATATGCCCTCTCCACGGTCCCGTACTCACGGAAAATCTCGGTTACTACCTCGGTCTTTACAACACCTGGTCTAGCTATCAGCCTGAGGAAGACGGTATCGCTATCGCTTACACCTCTGTGTACGGCAACACCAAAAAGGCAGTAACGCTTCTCGCCGAAAAGCTTCGCGCTAACGGCTGTCCGAAGCTTATTGTTCACGACCTTGCGAGGTGCGATATGTCCGAAGCTGTGGCGGATGCATTCAAATACAGCAAGCTCGTTCTCGCAACCACCACCTATAACGCAGATATTTTCCCGTTCATGCGCGAGTTCATCGACCACTTGACCGAGCGCAATTTCCAGAACAGAACCGTTGCTCTCATCGAAAACGGAAGTTGGGCACCGCTTGCGGCAAAGGTTATGCGCGAGATGTTCGAGAAATCCAAAAATCTCACATTTACCGATACCACTGTGAAGATACTTTCTGCACTCGGAGAGGACAGCTTAAATCAGCTTGATGCACTCGCAAACGAGCTTTCCATGGAATACCTTGCACGCCGTGACGAAACCGCAAATAAGAACGACCTGGCCGCACTCTTCAACATCGGCTACGGACTTTACGTTGTCACCTCAAATGACGGCAAGAAAGATAACGGTCTTATCGTGAACACAGTAACGCAAGTTACAAACACACCGAACCGTATCGCTGTTACGATAAACAAGGAAAGCTACTCGCACCATATCATAAAGCAGACGGGCAAGATGAACATAAACTGTCTGTCAACCGACGCTCCGTTTTCGGTATTTGAAAAATTCGGCTTCACAAGCGGAAGAAATACCAATAAGTTTGAGGGCTGTGAGCCGCTTCGCAGTGATAACGGACTTGTCTTCTTGCCGAGATATATCAATTCGTTTATGTCGCTTAAGGTTGAGCAATATATTGACCTTGACACCCACGGAATGTTCATATGCTCTGTTACTGAGGCAAGAGTCATCTCCGAGCGCGAAACTATGACGTAC
Organism: Candidatus Flemingiibacterium sp.; assembly: GCA_045579105.1. Taxonomy (GTDB): domain Bacteria; phylum Bacillota; class Clostridia; order Oscillospirales; family CAG-272; genus Flemingiibacterium. Next base: position 9,545 of record JAZNLM010000111.1, on the reverse strand, counting down.
ACTTACTATCAGGCAAACGTAAAGCCAAAGCCTCAAACCGAGGGCAAAAAAGGCTATGTTTGCAAGGTATGCGGATATATTTACGAAGGAGATACTCTTCCAGCAGACTATATCTGCCCCCTTTGCAAACACGGCGCGGCAGACTTTGAACCCATAGAATAATTTTAAGTTTGGAGGAAATACTATGTTAAACAAAAGAGTACACGAACTTTTAAACCAGCAGATCAACAAAGAATTTTATTCAGCATATCTCTATCTCGAATTTTCAAACCACTTCAAGGCAGCGAGTCTTGACGGCTTCGCAAATTGGTATATGATCCAAGCGCAGGAGGAAAGAGACCACGCAATGCTGTTCTATCAGTATCTGCAAAACGAAAATATGGCAGTAACGCTTGAGGCTATTGATAAGCCTGCCAAAACTATCACCTGCCACATGGATGTTTTAAAAGCAGGACTTGAGCATGAGGAATATGTAACATCGCTTATCAACGACATTTACGCGGCGGCTTATGAGGTTAAGGACTTCCGCACTATGCAGTTCCTCGACTGGTTCGTTAAAGAGCAGGGCGAGGAAGAAACTAACGCAAATGATCTCATCTCCAAAATGGAGCTTTTCGGTAGTGATCCGAGAAGCCTCTACCTACTTAATCAGGAGCTTGCGGCGAGAATTTACTCCGCACCCTCTCTGGTACTTTAATTAAATATAAAATAAAACAAAATTTATATGTATCTGAAAGGAACTAAACATTATGAAAAAGTATGTATGTGACGTATGCGGATGGGAATATGACGTGGCAGTCGGAGATCCCGATAACGGTATAGCTCCCGGCACTCTTTTTGAGGATCTTCCTGGGGATTTTGAATGTCCTCTCTGCGGAGTAGGCAAGGACAGCTTTTCCGAAGCTGAATAATAAGTAAATGACAGAGGCGGCAAATCTGCCGCCTCTGTATTCAGTATAAACTGATAAAGTAACACATAAAAGGCAAGGTAAAACACATGGAAATGGTACTGCTGACCGCGCTGGGTGTAGGCGGCGCGACAATATTCGGCGCGCTGATCGGTTTCATCTTTAAAAATATATCTCATAGGTTTTCAGACATAGTCCTGTCTTTTGCGGCAGGGGTAATGCTCTCCGCTGCGGTACTCGGTCTTATTCTGCCGTCTCTCAAATACGGAGGAAGGTTTGGCATACTTATTACAATAGCAGGCATATTCGTAGGTGCGTTGTGCCTTAATCTTATTGATAAATTAGTACCGCATCTCCATAAGCTCGTTGGTACTGATATAGAGGTTCACAATAACGCGAGTTTAAATAAAGTGCTACTGTTTGTTACCGCTATAGCCATACATAATCTGCCAGAAGGAATTGCGGCAGGCGTGGGATTTGGTTCTGGTAATGTGTCCGATGCGCTTATGATAGCCGGCGGTATCGCACTTCAGAATATCCCTGAAGGTATGGTTATAATCGGTCCAATGCTTGCAGCAGGTGTAACACCTCGACGCACTTTTATCGCGGCTATGGCAACGGGACTTATTGAAGTTGTCGGCACACTTATCGGTTACTTCGCGGTAAGCGTTTCCACGGCTATACTACCTTTCGCACTTGCCTTTGCAGGCGGTACCATGCTATACGTCATCAGCGACGAGATGATACCAGAAACGCACGCGCACGGCTCTGAACAAGGCGCAACTTATGCTCTGCTCGTAGGCTTCTCGTTAATGCTCGCCGTTGATGTTCTCCTTGGCTGATACTATACGTCAAACCAACCGTAAACACAAGCGGTTGGTTTTTTATTTGAAATTTTTTGCAAAACGCTTGCATCTCCACTTGCAATCATAAGATGTGTGTGTTATAATGATTATATACTGAAAAATCGGGGGCACCGCATGAAATTCTTTCATATATCAGACCTGCATCTTGGCAAGCGTCTGTGCGAATATTCGCTTATACCCGACCAAGAATATATACTCGCACGCATACTTGATGCTGTAGATAGTGAATGCCCCGATGCACTCATAATCGCAGGCGACGTATATGACAAAGCTGTACCGTCTGCAGAAGCGGTGGCGCTCTTTGACAACTTTATCTCCGCACTTGCAAAGAAAAGCATCCCAACATTTGTCATAAGCGGCAACCACGATTCACCAGAACGTATAGCTTTCGGGGCCAGGATTATGGATACGAGCGGAATTCATATATCGCCTGTGTTTGAAGGAGAAATAAAACCCATATGCCTTCATGACAGTCACGGCGACGTTTACTTCTACCTGCTCCCGTTTATAAAACCTGCTCACGTACGACACGCTTATCCCGACGAGGAGTGCGACTCATACACATATGCACTCACCGTAGTTATATCACATATGAATATCGACACGACTGCGAGAAATGTGCTTGTAACTCATCAATTTGTCACGGGTGCAAGCCGCTCGGAATCCGAAGAAATATCCGTCGGCGGCTCGGACAACGTAGACGTAAACGTTTTCGAAAGCTTTGACTACGTAGCCCTCGGGCACATTCACGGTCCGCAATCAGTCTCGCGTGATAGCGTACGCTACTGCGGTACACCTCTGAAATATTCCTTTTCCGAGGCAAATCACGAAAAGTCCATTACATGCGTAACACTTGGTGATAAGGGGAATATCTGCGTTGACACGATACCGCTCGTGTCTATGCGCGACCTTCGCGAGATACGCGGCGAATTTGATGTGCTTACATCGCCCACATATTATGATAATACAGCGCGCGAAGATTATCTCCACATAACTCTCACAGACGAAGACGATATCCCAGAAGCACTGACACGTCTGCGCTATATATACCCGAACCTTATGAAACTTGATTACGATAATATGCGCACGCGCGCGGGGAACACACTCTCTGTATCATCGGCTGTCGAAAAACATTCACCGCTTGAGCTTTTCTGCAACTTTTTTGAAATGCAGAACGGACAGTCACCCGACAAAACACAGCGCGAGTATCTTTCCTCGCTCATTGAAAAGATATGGGAGGAGGACGCTAAATGAGACCGCTTAGATTAACGATGTCCGCCTTCGGCCCGTATTCAGATGCGGTGACACTTAATATGGACGACCTCGGCAGTGAAGGTTTATACCTCATATGCGGCGACACCGGAGCAGGCAAAACCACCATATTCGATGCTATTACCTTCGCGCTTTACGGAGAAGCAAGTGGTTCAAGCCGCGATTCATCAGAACTTCGTTCAAAATCCGCTTCGCCTGACACCAAAACCTTAGTAGAACTCAAATTTAAAATTGGCAAGGATACTTACACCGTTCGCAGAAGCCCCGAATATGAACGCTCGTCAAAACGCGGCGGTGGTACAACGCGTCAGCCGGCAGAAGCGGAACTTATATGTCCAGACGGTTGTATAATTACAAAATACAAGGACGTGACCGCGGCAATACGGGATATAATCGGACTTGACCGTACGCAGTTTTCGCAAATTGCAATGATAGCTCAGGGCGACTTTTTGAAGTTATTACTTGCGCCCACCGACGAGCGTATAAAGATATTCCGAAAGCTTTTCAAGACCGAGCTTTTCCAAAAGCTTCAAGAGGCACTTAAAGCAGACTGTACGGGTTCTGAACGCGAGTTCAGACAGCTTTTTGAGCGCGTACAATACTGTATATCTACTTTGAAATCCGGCGGCAAAGCATCCTCGTTTGAATCAGGAACAACACCTTCATCGTCAGACGAGGCGATAATTTTTGCAAAAGAATTTATCAGCGCCGACGAAGATAAATTGAAAGTACTTGCCGAGAATCTGACCGCACTTGAGGCTTTTATAGCAGAGCTGTCACAAAAGCTCGGAAGTGCAAGACAGATTGAGGCTGACCGAGTGGAGCTTGAAAAGGCTAATAAGCGCATAGCCATTGATACAGCTATGCTCGAATCTCTTGAAACAGCGTATAAGCGCGAGCTTGAACGTGCACCGGAGCGCGACTCAATTTCGCGTGACATTACGATTATCACAGCATCTCTGCCGAAATACGATGCACTTGAAACGACGAGAGCCGAGGTGAACGAGCTTACTGAAAAAGTGCGCCTTGAAACAAGCCGCCTTGAAAATATCGCATTTGCGCAAAAAGCTGCACGTGTACAGCTTGAGTCACTCTCTGCCGAAGCCGCGACACTTGAAGATGCCGGACAAAAGCGCGAGCGCCTTGAAGCAGAATATACCGCTTGCACAGCAAGACATGATGCTTTGATGTCTGTACTTAGCGAAGTCAACAAGCTCGGAGAGTTGTCCTTATTGTATAGTGATACACGGAAAAAGTACGAATTCGCGGTAAAGCAATATGCCGAAATGTCAGAAGAATACATTAAGGCTAACCGGCGTTTTTTCGATGAGCAGGCGGGCGTGCTTGCACGAGAGCTTGAGGAAGGCAAGCCGTGCCCCGTATGCGGCGCTACTACGCATCCATCACCTGCAAAGCTTACCGCGCAAAATTTAAGCCGAGAAATGCTTGATTCTATGAAAGAAAAATGTGATGCCAAAGAAGTACAAGCTAAAGTCTACAGCGCTGATGCAGCCGCACTCAAAGGGCAATGCGTTGCTATGGAAAGTGCGCTGAGGCAAAACGCGGAGCGCCTCAATATAGCACCCGAAGAGAATGATATTAAAAATGAAATTTCACTTTGCAATGCGGAGCTTCGGTCACTAACAAATGAAATTGAAACAGAAAACAAGCGCGTTTCACGGCGCGAAGAGCTGTCCGCACTTATACCGAAGCTCACCGCTGATATATCCCACAACGATGAAGTACTGAACTCCGATGCCCAAAAGCTTACTGCCGATAAAAGCCGTCTTAACGCACTTAACGAGAGACTCGAGACTGCTAATGCTGAGCTTGTATACAACTCGAAATCCGCTGCGAGTGCACATATAATTGAGCTTACTGACCGTTTAAACAAGCTAAAAAACTCGTTCGAAAAAGCAGATAAGGACATTCGCGAGTGTAGTGAGCGCTTGTCCGGTCAAAAAAATTTAGCGGCGCATCTTACCGCCAGGCTCGCAAAATCACCGAATATCGATATCACCGCACTTGAAAATGAGATTTTGGAGAAAAACGCTGAAAAGCAAACCATATCCGAGCGCATCACAGAAGTACGCGTTAGAATTGATGCAAATTCATCGGCACTTTGTGAGCTTAATAAACTCTCAAAAGAGTTAAAAGCAGCAGAAGAAAAGTTAAGAAGTCTTCGCGTACTTTCAGCAACCGCCAATGGCAACCTTACGGGCAAGGAAAAAATAATGCTTGAAACGTATATACAGATGACCTTCTTTGACAGAATCATAGAGCGTGCGAATATACGTCTGCGCCGTATGACAGATGAGCAGTACGATTTAAAGCGTCGTGAGGTCGCGGATAATAACCGCGCGCAGAGCGGTCTTGAGCTTGACGTTATCGACCATTACCACGCGAACGTCCGAAGTGTTCGCACGCTTTCGGGCGGTGAATCGTTCAAAGCTTCACTAGCACTTGCCCTCGGACTTTCTGAGGAAATTCAGGCAATGTCAGGCGGTATTAAGCTTGACACAATGTTCGTTGACGAAGGCTTCGGTTCACTTGACGATGAATCGCTCCGAACGGCTATCTCCACGCTTGTTGGACTCTCGGGCGGCGGCAGACTTGTCGGCATAATCTCACATGTTTCAGAACTGCGTGATATTATCGACAAAAAAATAGTCGTAACTAAAGTTCGCGACGGCTCAAGTCAAGCACAAATAATAATATAAAAATCAATAAAGGATAAATGAAATGTCACACAACCATCAAAAAAAGATAGCGGTAATTAACGATTTCTGCGGCTTCGGACGCTGTTCCCTGGCCGTGTCGATACCCATAATTTCAGCTATGAAGTTGCAGTGCTGTGCTCTACCTACATCAATATTCTCAAACCACACGGGCTTTGAAAGCTTCTATTTTACAGACTTTACTGCTCATATGGATAGCTACGCCGCAGAGTGGAAAAAGCTTGACCTCAAATTCAATGGAATATTAACGGGTTTTCTCGGTTCTGTCGAGCAGATAGAGATAGTAACTCGTTTTCTCGATAATTTCAAAACAGCCGATACCGTCACAGTAATAGATCCCGTAATGGGCGATAACGGAAAGCTCTACCCCACCTATTCGCCGCTTCTGGCAAAAAAGATGCGTGAGCTTGCCGCAAGAGCCGACATACTAACGCCTAATCTCACCGAGGCTTGTATACTCACAGACACCGAGTATCACACCGACGTGAGTGAAGACGAGCTGTTATCAATATGTGAGCGACTCGGTGCCACCGGCCCTGGCAAAATAGTTATATCGGGCATTGAGCGCGGCGATGACCTTGAAAACTTCGTGTGGATGAAAGGCAGTAACCAAACAATCATACGTGAGCACAAGGTAGGTCCTTGCCGTTCGGGTACGGGCGATGTTTTCTCGTCAATGATAGCCGCATACGCAGTAAAGGGTGTGGATTACACCGAGTCTGTACGTCTTGCATCGTCTTTTATAGCCAAGGTCCTGCGCCGTGCACTCGAACTCGAGCTTCCGAAAACAGACGGAATATGCTTCGAGGAATATCTTTCAGAAATAAATGAGGGAAATTAAATGAAAAACAAAATTCGTCTTATGTGTCTTGCAGGTGTGTTTACTGCAATAGTATTCGTATTTACCGCCTACGTACACATCCCGAACCATACGGGATATACACACATCGGCGACGGATTTATATATCTGTGCGCCACTCTTCTACCACTTCCATACGCTATGTTCGCGGGTTCTGTAGGAGCACTGTTTGCAGATCTGTTTTCAGGATATGCAATATGGGCACCAGGAACTGTAATAATCAAAGCTGTAACCGTGCTATACTTTTCAAGACACGGAAAAATGTTCTCTGTAAAAAACCTTCTTGCTTTAATACCTGCCGGTCTTACGTGTATTGTTGGCTATTACCTTTACGAAGCGGCAATAACTGCAAATTTTGTCGCACCTCTTGCAGGCATACCCGGATACGTTACTCAGTGGGTATTAAGCTCTTTGGTGTTTATAATAGTCGCTGTTATTTTTGACAAAATCGGCTTCAAAAAAATTATACTTAAATAAAAAATCAACCGCACTGAAAAAGTGCGGTTGATTTTTAAGTGTTTAGATTATTCCGCTTCAACATTTGCGTCGTTGCCATTAGGGACGGTGTTTTCAACAACGTTGCCGTTTTCAGCGATAAATGCAGGGATAATCTCCTGGAAGAGCATATACTGCTTGATGTAGGGCTTGCCCATCTCAGCAACATACTGGGTGTAGCCTGCTTTTTCAATCTGCTCGTCTGTTACAGTAAGCTTCTCAGCCTCGGCAATTGCCTGTGCTGCAAGGTAAAGACCTGCATCAGAAATGTAGGTTTCCATATTTTTTTCAATATATGCTTCTTTGTTTTCGCAGGAATAGTACTGTGCAACGTATTCGTCAACACTTACACCGTACATAGATGCATAGTACTCGAGGTTGGAAATATCAAGATTGATGATATAATCAAGCGCCTCCTGGGGAACCTCGGAAACCTCTGCCTTATCAAGAATGTCTGAGAAGAAATAGAAACGTTTGCTGTTAACAAGCCATTCCTTGATGTCCTCAACAAGCTCGTCAGCGGTAGCAAACCCATAATCTGCCGCGATTTCGTCGTTTAGTTCAGCCTTGATAACCTCGCCGTGAATGTGGTTTATGGTTATCTTGAAGATTGCATCCTTGCCGTTAAGCTCGTCCTTGCCGTAATCCTCGGGGAATGTTACCTCGATATCAAACTTCTCACCGGCTGCATGACCGATAAGCTGCTCAAGAAAATCATCGATATAATTAGTTACTCCAATCGTTACATTTGTACCAAGACCGCCGGTGTTGCCGCCGTCAAACTCAACACCGTCGATGTAACCTACATAGTCGATATTTACAGTGTCTCCATCCTTTATGAGAACTGCAGGATCTGTTATTTCGTTGTAAGTGCTGTACTGTGCAAGTACCTCATCGAGTTGTGCCTGAAGATCCGCTTCGGATGCTTCCATCATATCAGGAGTGATGTCTACGCCCTTATATTCAGGAAGAGTTACATAATCAAGTGCCCGAACTCCGGCAAAGTAGCCGTTTTCGTCGAGCCCTTTGCTATACGCGGACTGATTACCGTCCGAAGCATTATCACCGTTGTTTTCGCCGCAAGCAACGAGCGCGGTTCCAAGCATAGTCAGGGAAAGCACAAGTGCTAAAAGTTTGCTTTTCTTATTCATTGATATTCTCCATTTCTCGCTTTCGCAATTTATTTTTATATTTCCCACCCGCGTATCAAGTTGCGGGATAATAGGGCTTCGTTAGGTAAGAGGCTATTCCTTTACCTGTCAGGGAATGAACCGCAAGATGTGCTTTATCTATATCGTCAAACACACCGAAAACCGACGGACCGCTTCCGCTCATCATAGCCTTCAACGCACCATGCTTAGTCATCATATCGCGTATGTCTCGCGCTACCGGTCTTTCGGGAAAAACTGCCAACTCGAAAACATTTGACATTTTTGATGTGATGTATGCAATATCACCACTTTCAAGTGCCATCGCAAGCTCGTCTGCATTGGCTATACGCTCACTATAGTCACACAACGCATCCACGCGCCCGTACGCCCACGGCGTGGAAACGCCTTCGCCACCGCACGCAATCACTATAAAACAGTCCGGCATTGGTGGGCATGGGTAAAATACGTCGCCGATACCGCGCATCACGGATATACCCTGACGCACACAAAACGGTACGTCCGCACCAATACGTGCGCCAAGCATACAAAGCTCGTCTACGGATAGCCTCGTGCCATAAAGCTTATTTAAACCGATTAACGTTGTCGCCGCATCAGAGCTTCCGCCGGCAAGTCCGGCAGCCATAGGGATGCGCTTTTCGAGAGTGATTTTAAGGCTTTTAGAGTCGATTTTCGTACGTTCAAAAAATAGTTTAGCCGCACGGTGTATAAGGTTATTTTCTCCCGTGGGTATTCTTGCATCGTCACATTCGAGAACTATTTTTTCATCTTCATCACACTTTTTGAACGTGAGCGTATCAAAAAGGTCAACGGTCTGCATAACACTTTCGATGTTGTGGTAACCGTCGGGACGAATAGATGCTATTTCAAGATAAAGATTTATCTTCGCCGGCGCGAATACTGTAAGTTGGTTCATATCCGCTACCCCCCGATAATCCTGATAATCGGATTTTTCTTTATCTTTACTGCTTTGAACGGACAAAGTTCTTGACAACAATAACACTTGATGCACTCAGTGTCAATAATAAACGCCTGCTTTTTGCCATTTTTATTCGCACGCATCTCAATGGTATGCCTCGGACAGCTTCGTTCACATTCACCACAGCCAACGCACGTTTTTGTGTTAATCACAGGACGCGGCTGAAGCCAGGAATTAAGTCTGCCGCCGAACATAGTGGGAAGCTTTGCAAGAAGTGTACTGCCTATTCCTCTTTTTTTAGTCGTATCCGGTTTTTCAA
>JAZNLM010000110.1:0-3313 GCA_045579105.1 Candidatus Flemingiibacterium sp. | reverse complement strand
ATTAATGTTGCATCCTCAACACCGTCAAGGGCACGGATTTTATCCATAAAGAATGTATCGTTATTTTTGCAGAATACTTCGATTGCCATTTCGGTTTTATCTTTTCTCGCAGTTTTTGATTTGATAAAATACTTCATTTTACCAAATGCACGGATCACATTGTCATCCGTCGCATCTCCGGTGTAGTGCACAACGAGTATGTAGATACGCCCCTTCTGCTGCCTCTTATAAAACAGAATTATCATCAGCGTCATAACGGCAGCGGCAACAAGTACCAATATGTACATCCCCGCGCCGGCGGTTATACCGGTGGTGATGGCCCAGAAAAGGTAAAGAAGATCCAACGGATCCTTAACCGCGGTGCGGAAGCGAACGATTGATAACGCACCGACCATACCGAGGGAGATCACGATATTCGTACTGATTGCGAGCGTAACCATAGCAGTCAGCACCGTCATACCCACAAGCGTTATCGCAAACGAACGCGAATAAATAACACCCGTATAAAATTTTCTGTACACAAAGTAAATGACAGCGCCCATGATAAGTGCCGTGAGAAGTCCGAGTGCGGCATTTGCAATACTTACGCCGTCAAACGCACCGGATTCAAGAATTGATTTTTTTATAAAGTCCTGTACACTCATAGTCATCCTCCATTTTAATTCTCATACCAATATTTGAAGCTGTTCATATATTCTGTTTTTTCATAGCAAAGTACATATTTCGACACCGCTGTAAACTCGGATGCCCTATCCGGCAAAATATCGCGGACAAAACGCGGCAAAAATTCGGTGTATTTCACCTCCATAACGCACTTGCCCGGCTCAAGCACGGGAAGCGCGGGAAGCGTGTCATCGAAAATATCATAGCTCCCGACAGCGGCACGCACGTCCATATCAAAGGTAATACGCACCGTTCCGGCATCCAGAATCCACGGCTCGCGGTCATAGTCAACGATAGTGCGCGGACGCATTACGTTGCTGACACACTCGACGTAAAATTCCCGACACAGCGGATATTTGCTGTGCAGTAAAAATTCGTAGTCGCCATCGAGTATCTTATAGACCTCATCGCGTGTGAGCGTTGCCGATTCCTTGAAGATATAGGCGCCGAACTTCTTTTTGCGCTCAAGCTTGATACTGCTGTCCGAGCAGTTATAGATACGGATTCTGTATTTTTTACGTTCAAGCACGCCCGCATCCTTTTCCTCGTATGCGGTGTTGAAGTAATCGTCGAAATACAGACTGCGTATCATATATCCGCCGTTTTTCGCGTGCTTGTCAAGCTCTAAAAACGGTGTCAGTCTTTGGCAGATAAGCTCCTTCTGGGCGGTATCGATAAGATACTTCCACTCGTGGCGATATCGTTCAGTCTTCGACATAAACATCCTCCACGATCTGACCGCTTGCATCCACATAGAAGCATTTTGTTCCGTAAACTTTACCATTTTCGGTCATGTATGAGTCAAACGCAGTCTGTGTCTGACCGCTCGCATCGTGGGCTTTCACCCGGATAAAGTACTGTCCCTCGGGCAGACGGTCAAATTCTGCTGCCGGAATTTTGAGATTTTCAAGCTTCACTATAGGATTTGTGAAAGTGTAGTCCTTTGCAAGCTCAAACGTGTAAGAGATATTTTCTGCATCGAATGTGTACGATGCTTCCCAAACGAGGCTTATCTTTGCCCCGTCATTCTGAGGAACGCCGATGAAGAATGGCATAGGCTTATCAAAGGAATCCTTAAATCTTTGGTAGTTAGCTTTTATTTCATCAACCAGAGTGGTGGCAATAATATCGTATTGCTCCGAAGTGACCGGCATATAGAGAGCATCACGTCCGGTGTAAACCAGCGGCTTTAGGAGCTCGGCATAAGTGGTGGCATATTTCTCCGTGCGTCCGTCGCACAACTGTGTATAAATATCCTCCACCGCAGCGGTAAGTGCCCCACGGTAAGCATCGGACTTCAGACATCTCCTGAAAAATACATTGCCCCAATAGTTACTAACGCCTGACTCCCATTCACTGTAGTCGTTTCTCTCGAGTAGTTCCCATTCCTTACGTTTAAATGCGCCGTCAAGGTCCCATGAGAGTATGTACCAGCGGCTATCGTTTTGTGCACTGTATATATAGAAGTTTCGGCTTTGCGTGTCAACGTTTCCGCAAAGCAGTTGATATGCCATCCAATATGCCACGTTTTCGATGTCAAAATCCTCTTCGAGTATTGTTTCTATCGGGATTGAATAGTCGTTTATCCGTTCAAGCAGACGAATCAGCTTTGTGTGATCGTCATCACCCTTGATTTCGAGTATTTCTTCGAATTTTGCAGTATCATATCTTGGATCGTCTTTTAGAACTATCGTGTCTTCATATCGGTAGAACTCGCAGAAGTTGATTTTGTAAAGATGACCTCGCTTATCAAGTCCGTGACGCTCAAGCGCGGTTTTGTTGAGCTGTTCGACCTGCGTGTATATTCCGTAATCCTCGAATTTCGCATCAACTCCTGCTGTTGTATCCTTAACGTAAAGGTGTACAAAGGTTGTGCGAAGACTCATCAGCTCATCAATTCCCGAAAGCAGGTCAAACCCTAACTTGTTGCGAAAGCGAAGTCCGTCACCCTGGTGCTTGTTGAGTGCTATGGTCTGCTGACCACGCCAGTCACCCTTATTGTCCTTGATGCTGATTTTATAGTTTTTCTGCACATTTCGGCTGGATGACTGACCGCGTATCTGCACGGTACAGTTAGGTGCAACCTGACCGTAGCCAAGCTCCCCGGGTATTAGACCGTTCTCGTTGCCAACCTGAATAAGTCCGGCTATTTTATACCGCTCCACACCCATTTCCTCGTAATCGTAAGCCGAATAGGTGTTTATTTCCTCCCATGTGTGATCGGTATTCTCGGCGGAATTTCCCATGGAAACAGTGAGATACATCGTTACAATCTCGGTGTTGTTCTGCTGTTCATACAAGAGATTTTTATCGCGTATATGAATATTTTCCTCGGTCTGTATTTCAGATTTGTCAATCGTTGTACCGAGATTTGAATTAACGGCTGAATCAATGGTTTCTCCGCACCCGGGCAGGCACGCAGCAAACGCCAAAATAAGACTCACGGCGGATAAAATCTTTTTTCTCATTTTTTTGTTTCCTCCAATTTATCCTCCAAAAATACTCCGAGTCTTGTAAACATACCGGAGCGGTCCTCCGACACAAGCGGCTGAACTGACAGAATATAGTACGGAAGACGTTTTGTAAAATAATTAAGCCTCACTGCACATACGAAGGCAAATATCATAGCGGCAATCAAAAATCCGAAGCC